>NZ_JBGAHM010000003.1:0-181495 GCF_044226135.1 Methylocella sp.
CTCATTCGCCGGCCTCATGCGCAAGCGCGCCGCGGCGCTCGGCCTGACCCATTCGAGCTTCACCAACGCCTGGGGCAAGGACGACCCGGGGCAGAGGGTGACGGCGCGCGACATGACGACGCTCGCCGCCCATGTGATCGCGACCTATCCCGACTACTATAAATATTTCGGCGAGAAGGAGTTCACCTGGGGCAAGATCCGGCAGACGAACCGGAATCCGCTGCTCGCCATGGAGATCGGCGCCGACGGCCTCAAGACCGGCAACATCGACGCGAGCGGCTATGGCGTCGTCGGCTCGGCGGTTCAGGACGGGCGGCGGCTCATTCTCGCGCTCTATGGCGCGGCCAGCGCGAAGGAGCGGGCGGAGGAGGCGCGCAAACTGCTGCTGTGGGGTTTTCGCGCCTTCGCCCTGAAGGAGATTTTCGCCGCCGGAGAGACGATCGGATCCGCTCAGGTCTATGGCGGCGAGAGCTTCGAGGCGCCGCTCGTCGCGGACGGCCCCGTCGCCATTCTCGCGCCCCGTTCGGGCGGCGAGAAGTTCGCCGGGCGCATCGTCTATTCCGGGCCGCTTGTCGCGCCGGTCGAGGCCGGCCGCGAAGTGGCGCGGCTGAAGATTTCGCGCGGACAGACGCAAATCCTCGACATTCCGCTGAAGACCGCGGCGCCGGTGGCGGCCGGGTCGCTGCCGCGCCAGGCCTTCAACGCCGGGCTTGAACTCGTCGGCGGTCTGTTCCGCAAATATGTCGGCTCGAAGCTCGACCGGAAATATGTCTCCAGGGACTGAGCCCGCAGCGCGGCGGGGGCGCCTGATCACCTTCGAGGGGGGCGAGGGCGCCGGCAAGTCGACGCAGCTTCGCCGTCTCGCGCGCCGTCTCGAGAGCGAGGGAGTCAAAACCGTCGCCACACGCGAGCCCGGCGGCTCGGAGCATGCGGAGGCGCTGCGGCGGGTTCTTTTGAGCGGCCGCGCCAGATTTCTGGGCCCAGCCGGCGAGGCGACGCTTTTCGCGGCGGCCCGGATCGACCACATAGACGCGATGATCGAACCGGCTCTCGCCTCAGGACTTTGGGTCGTCTGCGACCGCTTCGCCGATTCGACGCGCGCCTATCAGGGCGCGGACGGGCTCGATCCACGACTGATCGACGCGCTCGAGCATGTCGCGCTGAACGGCCTCGCCCCGGACCTGACCCTGGTGCTCGACGCCCCGGCGGAGCTGGGGCTCGCGCGCGCCGCGAGGCGCTCGGGCGCCGCCGCCGACAGGTTCGAGGCGCAATCCCGCGCCTTTCACGAGAAGATCCGCGCCGCCTTCCTGCGCGTCGCCGAGGAAAATCCGCGGCGGTGCGTGGTGATCGACGCGACGCTGTCCGAGGACGACGTCGCCGCCGCCGTGTGGCGCGCGACGCGGACGCGGCTTCTGACTTCGGCGGCGCAAGACGCGCATGGACAGGACGCGCATGGCCGCTAAAGCCGCCGCGCCGGACGAGCCGGCGGAGGCCGACCGTTTCGAAGATGCGCCGCATCCGCGCCATGCGCGGGCGCTGATCGGCCATGCCGAAGCGGAGGCCGAGCTTCTCGCCGCCTGCGTCTCGGGCAGGCTGCCGCAGGCGGCGCTGATCGGCGGCCCGCAGGGCGTCGGCAAGGCGACTCTGGCCTGGCGGCTCGCGCGATTCCTGCTCGTTCATCGAGACGCGCGCGCGGCGCAGGCCCGGCATGACCTTTCGACCGACCCGGACCATCCGGCCGTGCGCCAGGCGCTGGCGCTCTCGCATCCCGACCTGTTCCTGCTGCGGCGCGAGTGGAACGACAAGACCAAAAGGCTTGCGAGCGAAATCCGCGTCGACGACGTGCGCCGCATGATCCACATGTTTCAGCAGGCGGCCTCGGGCGACGGCTGGCGCGTCGGCCTCGTCGACAGCGCCGAGGACCTCAACGCGTCGGGCGCGAACGCGCTGTTGAAGCTCATCGAGGAGCCTCCGCCGCGCTGCATGATCCTGATCGTCGCGCATCGGCCGGGCCGGGTCCTGCCGACGATCCGCTCCCGCTGCCGCAAGATTTTGCTGCGGCCGCTCGGCGCGGCCGAGGTCGCGCAGGTTCTGACGAGCCTTGGCCCGCCATGGTCGACGACGGACGCGGCGCGGCGCGAAGCGGCGGCGGCGCGGGCGAGAGGCTCCATCCATGGCGCCCTGCGCCGCCTCTCCGAGAAAAGCGCCGATTTTGACGCCCGCGCCCGCCGGCTCCTCGACGCCCTGCCGCGCCTCGACCCGCGCGCCGTCCAGATGACGGCCGACCATGTGGCCCTGCGCGACCATTCCGAAGACTATGACGCGCTGCTCGAAGCGGTGTTCGACTGGCTCGAGGACCGGCTGCGCGCGCCGGCGCCTCAAGGCGCGCGCGCGCTTGCGCCCTATGCCGAGGTATGGGAAAAAGCGACGGAAGCGGCGCGCCAGACCGAAGCGCTCAATCTTGACAGGCGCCCGTTCGTCCTTTCCCTTTTCGCCGATCTCGCCGCAGCCGCGCGCCGGGCGGCGGCCTAAGCGCGGACGGGCGTCGCCGCTCCGTTTGGAAACGACACGACCGCAATGTCCGCGCCGACCTTTTACATCACCACCGCCATTCCCTACGCCAATGGCGCGCCGCATATCGGCCACGCCTATGAGCGCGTCGCGACCGACGCGATCGCGCGCTTCAAGCGGCTCGACGGCTTCGACGCCTTTTTCGTCACCGGCATGGACGAGCACGGGCAGAAGATGCAGCAGACCGCCGCGCGCGACGGGCTGACGCCGCAGGCGCTCGCCGACCGCACGGCCGCGCAGTTCGCGGCCATGGGCGAGAAGCTCGACGCGCCGGCCGACGACGTGGTGCGCACGACGCAGCCGCGCCATCGCGAGGCCGCCAGGGAAATCTGGCGGCGGATGGAGGCCGCCGGCGATATTTATCTCTCGAAATATCCCGGCTGGTATTCGGTTCGCGACGAAGCCTTTTTTGACGAGAGCGAACTGACCGAAACGCCTGACGGCAAGCGTCTCGCCCCGACCGGCGCGCCGGTCGAATGGGTCGAGGAGGAAAGCTATTACTTTCGCCTCTCGGCCTATCAGGAGCGCCTGCTCGATCTCTATCGGACGCGGCCCGATTTCATCACGCCGGAAAAATACCGCAACGAGATCGTCGCCTTCGTGGAGCGCGGCCTGACCGATCTCTCGATCAGCCGCTCCACCTTCGACTGGGGCGTGCCGGTTCCCGGCGATCCGAAGCATGTGATGTATGTGTGGGTCGACGCGCTGACGAATTACCTCACCGCCACGGGCTTCCCCGACGCCGCGGCGTCGCGCGCGAAATTCTGGCCGGCCGACGCCCATGTCATCGGCAAGGACATCACCCGGTTCCATGCGATCTACTGGCCGGCGTTTCTGATGTCCGCCGGCCTGCCGGTCCCCAAACAGATCGTCGTCCACGGCTTTCTGTTCAACCGCGGCGAGAAAATGTCGAAATCCGTCGGCAACGTCATCGACCCGATGGCGCTCGCCGATCATTACGGCGTCGACTCGTTTCGCTATTTTCTGCTGCGCGAAGTTCCGTTCGGACAGGACGGAAACTATTCGCATGAGGCGATCGTCAACCGGATCAACGCCGACCTCGCCAACGACATCGGCAATCTGGCGCAGCGCTCGCTGTCCATGATCGCCAAGAACTGCGCCGGGCGGCTGCCGGCGCTGACGGGGCTGACCGAGGCCGACGAAGCCTTGCTCGGGCAGGCGAGGGCGCTTGCCCCCAGGGCGCGCGCGCTCATGCGGGACTATGCGCTGCACCTCATCCTCGCCGAAATCTGGCGGGTCGTCGGCGACGCCAACCGTTATTTCGCCGCCGAGGAGCCCTGGACGAAGCGCAAGACCGACCCGGCGCGCATGGAGACGGTGCTGGCGGTGACCGTCGAGACCCTGCGCGTGGTCGCCATTCTCGCCCAGCCGTTCGTTCCAGGCTCGATGGCGCGCATGCTCGATCTTCTCGGCGCGCCGGCCGAGGCGCGCAGCTTCGCCCACGCTGAGGCGGCCCGGCCGGCCGAACCCGCGGAGGCGCTGCCCGCGCCGGCGCCGGTCTTTCCGCGCTATGTCGAGCCGGACGCCGCGGCGTCGACCGCCTGAGGGTGCGAGGTCTCATGCTGATCGACAGCCATTGCCATCTCGATTTCCCCGAGCTCGCCGCCGACCGCGAGGGCGCGCTGCGCCGTGCGCGCGAGGCCGGCGTCGCGCGCATGATCACGATTTCGACGCGCGTCGACCGCTTCGACGAGATCAGCGCGATCGCCGAAGCCCATGAGGAAATTTTCTGCACGGTGGGCGAGCATCCCGAGAACGTCGGGACGTCGCCCGAGCCCGAACTCGCGCGCCTGGTCGAACTCGCGGCGCATCCCAAATGCGTCGGGATCGGCGAGGCCGGCCTCGACTATCATTATGACAGCGCGCCGCGCGATCTCGCCGAGCGCGCCTTCCGCACCCATGTCGCCGCCGCGCGCGAGACCGGCCTGCCGCTGGTGATCCACAGCCGCGACGCCGACGCCGACATGGCGCGAATCCTCGAAGACGAGATGGGGAAGGGCGCCTTCACGGCGGTTCTGCACTGCTTCACTTCGTCCGCCGCGCTGGCGAGGACTGGCGTCGCCCTTGGGCTCTATGTGTCCTTCTCGGGCGTCGTCACCTTCAAGAAATCCGACGCCCTGCGCGAGATCGCGGGCGAAATTCCGCTGGACCGCCTGCTGGTCGAGACGGACGCGCCGTTCCTTGCGCCGACGCCGCATCGCGGCAAGCGCAACGAGCCGGCCTTCGTCGCCGCCACGGCCCGCGTCCTCGCCGAGGTCAAGGGCGTTTCGCCCGCCGCGATCGCCGGGGCGACCAGCGCCAACGCGCTGCGTCTCTTCAGCAAAATGACGCCGCCCGCGTCCTTCAGGACGGCGGCTGAATGAGCTTCGCGCTCACGATCCTCGGCTGCGGCTCGTCGGGCGGCGTGCCGCGCGTGGCGCAGGGCTGGGGCGCTTGCGACCCGGGCAATCCAAAGAATCGCCGCCGTCGCTGTTCGATTCTCGTCGAGCGCTCGGGCGGCGACGGCGCGACCGCGGTGCTCGTCGACACCTCGCCCGACCTGCGCGAGCAATTGCTGGCGCAGGACGTCCGGCGGCTCGACGGCATTTTTCTGACCCACGCCCACGCCGACCACACCCATGGCATGGACGACGTGCGCCCGCTGGTGATCGCCGGGCGGCGCAAGATCGACCTGCACATGGACGAGCCGACCTCGACGGTCGTGCGCACGAATTTCAGCTATATTTTCGCGACGCCGCCGGGCAGCCAGTATCCTCCGCTCCTGACGGAGCGCCGTCTTGCGCCCGGCGTCCCGGTCAGCGTCGACGGACCCGGCGGCCCGGTCGAGGCCATGCCGTTTCGCCTCGAACATGGCGAAATCGACTCGCTCGGGTTCCGTTTCGGCGACGTCGCCTATACGCCCGACGTCAACGGAATTCCGCCCGAAAGCATCGCGTTTCTCGAAGGGCTCGATCTCTGGGTCGTGGACGCGCTGCGCTACACGCCGCATCCGAGCCATTTCAGCCTGAACGAAACGCTCGCATGGATCGGGCGCATGAAGCCGGCGCGCGCGATTCTCACCAATCTGCACACCGACCTCGACTTCGCGAGGCTTGCGGCCGAACTGCCGCCGAACGTCGAGCCGGCCTATGACGGCATGCGGGTCGAATTCGGCTGACGGCGCGAGTCCTGGCGCGCGTTTCTTGACGAGCGAATTGGGGCGCCACTTTCGATCATATCTTTCAGCAAACGTAACCCGTTGGCAAAACACAGGCAACGGAATTTGCTAGAAATCCTGATTTGCGCACGCCCTATGCGATGGCAGGTTCCGCGAGTGCCGTCCACCTCGGCGCATGGGCGGTCCGGGCTGCTCACTGAGCGCTGGCCCTCGGTACGCGCTGGAGCGGGCAGCAGCCCGGCCCCCTCGTAGTAGCGATATGGTGGGCGCCTTCACGCCTGAGCGCCGCGCCAGCTCGCCGATGGAAGTTTCTCTCACAACCCTTGAACCTCTAGTCACTAGAGAGTGTATCTTAAAGGCCGGAAGGGAGTCCCTGATGGCCGATAGCTGCTGCAAGGGCGAAACCGCCTGCTGCGAACCGCCTGCGCTTGTGCTGCCGGGCCAGCCCGCTGCCTCGCACGGTACGTCGGCGGATAGCTGTTGCCCAAAGGGCGTGCCGGTTTTCGATGGGGTAGACCCGCGTTATAAGCGCATCCTCTGGACGGTGATTGGCCTCAACGGGGCGATGTTCCTTGGGGAGATGGTGGCGGGGCAGCTCGCCGGGTCGCAGGCGCTCAAGGCCGACGCTCTCGACTTCCTCGCCGATACTGTCACCTACGGCCTGTCTCTGGCGGTGATCGGCGCGAGCCTGCGCACACGCGCCACGGCTGCGCTCGCCAAGGGTGTGTCGCTGTCGCTCATGGCTCTGTGGGTGTTCGGCTCGACGGTCTACCAGACGCTCATCCTCGGCCTGCCGAAGGCGGAGGTCATGGGCGTGGTGGGCGTGCTGGCACTAGCGGTGAACGCCGCCTCGGTGCTGATGCTGCGGCCTTACAAGGATGGCGACGCGAACGTGCGCTCGGTATGGCTGTGCTCGCGCAACGACACGATCGGCAACGTGATCGTCATGGCGGCAGCGGTCGCCGTGTGGGGGACGGCGACCGCTTGGCCCGATCTCCTCGTGGCGGCCATCATGGCGGGCGTCTTTCTCACCTCGTCGGTGCAAATCCTGCGGCAAGCGTGGGCTGAGTGCCGCGAGGGATCGCGCCCGGCTGCGCCGGTTCCAGCCGAATAGATAATATGTTCCATAATGCTGATTATGCGAAATTCCTGTCGACCGCCGAAACGCCGACCCTCTCCCTGAAACGAGTCCGATTTGGGTAGCCAAGGGCCGCAGGTGTTGATATGTTTTTAACGACACGGGGCGTCAGGCATTTCACATCGAATTCCATAGCTGAGAATTTTTGTGGCTGGCGCCCGACGGCGGCCGGTCTTTGACGCATGGCGAAACGCCCGTGACAATCTTGGGTAATCAGCGGCGCAGGCTGAGACGAGTAGGCATAACATGAGCAAAGGCAGAGATTTCCGGGGACCCAAAAAGCGTGGCTTCGACGATGACGGCCCGTCCCCCTACGATCCGCCGCGGCAGAGTCGGGCGCCGCGCGGCGGAGGGTTCGGCGGGCCGCCGGAGATGGCCATGCCGGCCGCGGGTCCGAGCGTCGACGCCGTGGTCAAATGGTTCAAGGGCGACAAGGGCTTCGGCTTCGTCGAGCTGAGCAACGGCACGGGCGACGCCTTCCTCCACATCGGCGCCTTGCAGGCCGCCGGCTATGAGACGGTGCCGCCGGGCTCCAAGCTCAAGGTCATCGTCGCCAATGGAATGAAGGGCGCGCAGGTCACGCGCGTGCTCGAGGTCGACACGTCCGGGGCTTCCGAGCGTGCGCCGTCGTCGTCGTCGCGCTTTGGCGATTCGCCCCGTCCGCCGCGTCGCGCGCCCGATCCGTCGACCGCCGTTTCGGTCACCGGCACCGTCAAGTGGTTCGACGACAACAAGGGCTTCGGCTTTGTTCAGTCGAACGACGGCGGCAAGGACGTCTTCGTGCATATTTCGATCCTCGGCCCGTCCGGCGTGCAGAATCTCGCCGAAGGCCAGCCGGTCAGCATGCGCGTCGTCGACACGCCCAAGGGCCGTGAAGCGCTGTCGATCTCGCTCGACTGACGGCGTCCGGGCTTCTGAAACACGGGATGCGGCCGCAGGCCGCATCCTTCGTCGTTCGTCGCATTCCTGACTGGCGCATGCAGCCCTCCTCCGACGTTCGACGCCTTCTCGACATCATGGCGGCGCTGCGCGCGCCGCGCTCCGGTTGCGCCTGGGACCTCGCCCAAAGCTTCGAGACGATCGCCCCCTATACGATCGAGGAAGCTTATGAAGTGGCCGACGCCGTCAGCCGCGGCGATCTTTCCGATCTGAAGGACGAACTCGGCGACCTGCTGCTGCAGGTGGTGTTCCATGCGCGCATGGCGCAGGAGCAGGACGCGTTCGATTTCGGCGACGTCGTCGACGCGATCTGCGCCAAGATGATCCGCCGCCATCCGCATATCTTCGGCGACGTCAAGGTGCTGTCCGCGCAGGAGATCGAGACGCAATGGGCGCGCATCAAGGCCGAGGAGAAGGCCGCGCGCGCCGGCCCTGCGGCCAGAGAGAAAGGCGTGCTCGACGGCGTCGCGCTCGCCCTGCCCGCCCTGACGCGCGCAGTCAAGCTTCAGCAAAAAGCGTCGGGCGTCGGCTTCGACTGGAACGACCCGCGCGCCGTGCTCGCCAAGATTCGCGAGGAGACGGACGAGATCGAGGCGGAGATCCCGAGCGCCAGCGCGGACGCGATGGAGGATGAGATCGGCGACCTTCTTTTCGCGGTCGCCAATCTCGCCCGTCACTTGAACGTCGATCCCGAGGCGGCCGCGCGCCGCGCCAACGCCAAGTTCATGCGGCGCTTTCGCCATATCGAGACCGAGCTGGCGCGGCGCGGCCTGTCGCCGGAACAGGCCGGCCTCGCCGCGATGGACGCGCTCTGGGACGACGCCAAGGCCAGAGAGAAAGCCGACCGCGGCTGACGCCCTGCGCCCCCGCGCGCCACACAACCGCCCCAACGCCGCCTGCGGCGGCTCAGCGCCCGGCGACCGCCGTCTCCGCGGCGAATTTTCGCCTGAGCTGATCCGCTCGCTCCGGCCCGACGCGGACCTGCATGTGCAGCGCGCCTTCGGCGTCGACGCGTCGCCCGAGCACTTCGACGTTTTCGTAGAGCCAGTGCAGGCCGGCGCCGTCGTCGGGCGCGAGAGTAAGGTCGAACAGCTGGCGTTCGGCGGCGAGTTGCGTCTCGATATGGGCGCGAAGCTCGTCAAGCCCCTGCCCCGTCATGGCCGACACAATGATCGGCTGCGTCGCCCCATCCCTTCCGCCGGCGCGTCTGGCGGCGTTGCGCGCGGCCTCAAGCTCATCCTGCGACAGGAGATCGGCCTTGTTCCAGACCTCGACGATGCGGCGGCCGTCCGTGGCGTCGACGCCGAGATCCGCGAGGACGGCGCGCACGTCGTCGCGCTGCGCCTCCGCGTCTTCGTGGGAGACGTCGCGCACATGCAGGATCAGATCGGCCTCAAGCACCTCCTCGAGCGTCGCCCTGAAGGCCGAGATCAGCGCATGCGGCAGCGCGGAGATGAAGCCGACCGTGTCCGAGAGGATGATCTTTGCGCCATGGGGCAGGTCGACCGCCCGCAGCGTCGGATCGAGCGTGGCGAACAGCATGTCCTGCGCGAAGACCTCGGCGCGGGTCAGCCTGTTGAACAGCGTCGATTTGCCGGCGTTGGTGTAGCCGACGAGCGCGACGACCGGATAAGGCACGTCGCGCCGGCTCTTGCGATGCAGGCCGCGCGTCCGCTTCACCTTTTCGAGATCCTGCTCGATGCGCGTCATGCGCTCCTGAATGAGGCGGCGGTCGGTTTCGATCTGGGTTTCGCCCGGACCGCCGAGGAAGCCGAAGCCGCCGCGCTGGCGCTCGAGATGGGTCCAGGACCGCACCAGCCGCGATTTCTGATAGGCGAGATGGGCGAGCTCGACCTGAAGGGCGCCTTCCCGGGTGCGCGCGCGCTGGCCGAAGATTTCAAGAATGAGCCCGGTGCGGTCGATCACCTTGGCGTTCAGCGCCTTTTCGAGGTTGCGCTGCTGAATCGGGGAAAGCGCGCAATCCATCACGACGAGATCGACCTCGCCGGACGTGACGAGCTCCGCCAGCTCCTCAACCTTGCCCTTGCCCAGAAAGGTCGCCGGGCGGATCGTGGACAGAAGCGCCATGACATGGCCGACAATTTCGACGTCTATGGCCAGCGCGAGGCCGATCGCCTCGTCCATCCGCGCCTGCGGCGAACGTCCGGCGCCCTCGACTGGCGCCGGCTGACGCACCTTGTCGTTGAGATAAGGACCGACGACCAGAGCGCGGGTCTTCTGTTCGCGCGCGTCGGCCGCGCTTTTTTGTTCGGCGTCCAGGCTCTTCTCCTTGATTTCGGGGGGGCAAAGGCCCGCCCGGAACACATATGGGATCGCCTGCGCCGGCCGGAAGCGCTTCGATCCTCTCAAGCTTCATAAATTTGCAAAAGCTTATGGATGCGCCGCGCCCTCATCCCCCGATTCGAACATCTGGATCGGCTGGCCCGGCATGATCGTTGATATCGCGTGCTTATACACGAGCTGCGAATGGCCGTCGCGTCGCAACAACACGCAAAAATTGTCGAACCATGTGACGACGCCTTGCAGTTTGACGCCATTGACGAGAAAAATGGTCAAAGGGACTTTGTTCTTGCGAACGAAATTGAGAAAAGTGTCCTGGAGGTTCTGTGGCCGTTCCGCCGCCATCTTGCATGTCCCAATGTTATTGACGCCTTGCGGCGCGGTTACGTTGCGCAAGGCTTGGAGCGGCGGCAGGGTTACTGCGTCCGCACGCTCTCATTAGAACGACGGGCGCGTCGATTTGCAATCCGTCTTTCCGCGCATGGCCGTCGCCATACGTGGAAAGCGCGGAGTCGAATCGGTTAAAAATTTGTCTCGGCTGATATTTTTCGATTGTTGCGATCAGTTTGAATGAGCGGCGAAATCGTGAAATAGCCCGCGCAGCTTGAGCGCCACCGGTCCAGGGCGGCCGTCCCCGATCGGCTTGCCGTCGATGTCGACCACCGGCATGACAAGCGTCGTCGCGCCGGTGATGAAGGCTTCACGCGCGGCCAAAGCCTCGTCGAGGCTGAATTTGCGCTCTTCGAACGTCAAGCCTTCAGCTGCGATGAGTTCGATCAGCGTCGTGCGGGTGATCCCCGGCAGGATCGAGTGGCCGAGCTGGCGGGTGACGACGACGCCGCGCGCGTCGACGATCCAGGCGTTAGAGGCGGCGCCTTCGCTGACGAGCCCGTCGTCGTCGATCAGCCAGGCCTCATAGGCGCCTTTTTCCTTCGCCGCCTGGCGCGCCAGCACATTGGGCAGCAGCGCGATTGACTTGATGTCGACCCGCTTCCAGCGCAGGTCCGGCGCGCTCGTGACCTTGACGCCCGCCCGCGCCGCCGCCTCGCCCTTTTCGGGCGGGATCGATTTGGCGGCGACGACCAGGCTCGCCCGCGTCGGCGGATCGGGAAAGGGATGGTCGCGGTGCGCGACGCCGCGCGTCGCCTGAATGTAGAGATAGCCGTTCCTCAGCCGGTTGCGCGCGCGGATCTCGCGCAAAATCGTCCTGAGCGCCGCTTTTGACACCGGCTCCTCGATCTTCAGCTCGGCGAGGGAGCGCCGCAGCCGCTCGAGATGGCGGTCCTCGTCGATCAACGCGCCGCCGAACACCTCGCATACTTCATAGACGCCGTCGGCGAACTGGTAGCCGCGGTCCTCGACGCTGACGCAGGCTTCGCGGCTCGGCACATAGCGTCCGTTGACATAGGTGATTCGGCTCAACTGGCGCTCCGAAGATTAGATGTGGACGTCGAGGGCGCGGGCCGCGGCGCCGAGCGCCGCGCCGCCGGCGATCCCGAACAGGGGATTGACCCGCGTCAGGCCGCACAGGATGGACATGCCGGCCGCGAGCGCCAGGGTCAAGACGCCGCTGACGGCCGCGCGCGCCAGAACGAGCCCGCTCGCGGCCATCAGCCCGACCGCGATCGGCGCCATGGAACGGCGCAGGACGGCCACTCCCGCGCGGCGCGCATGAAGCCGAAGCAGCCGCTCCACGACGATGGCGAGTGCGGAAGACGGAAGAATCATCGCGAGCGTGGCGACGATGAGGCCAGACGCGCCGGCGAGGCTCCAGCCGACGGCGCTCGACGTCAGGACATTGGGGCCCGGCGCCGCCTGCGCCAGAGCGACGAGGCTGGCGAAGGTCCGGTCGTCCATCAAGCCCTGGACGACCACGATCTGGCGGCGAAGCTCCGGCAGAGAGGCGTTGGCGCCGCCGATCGCGCTCAGCGACAGGGTCGCGAAGGTCGAGGCTATGCCAAGGAGCGAAGCGCTCATGGATGCGCCCGCGTCAGGGCGAAGGCGGCGACGCTCGCCGGGATGGCGCAAATCAGCACGGCGACGAGCGGCGCCGCGAAAAGGCCCACGGCCGCGAACACGGCCGCCGCGACGAGAAGCGCGACGCGATCGCCGCCGATCGCGCGCAGGAGCCTGAAGGCGTTCGCGATGACGAGGCCCGACGTGGCCGCCGCCGCGCCCTGCAGGGCGCCCTGCGCCGTCGTCAGTTCGGCGAGGCGGTCGTAAAAGACCAGAATCATCGTCAGAATGGCGAGCGGCGCGACGAACAGCCCGCTCAACGCGGCGAGGGCGCCGGACAGCCCGTGATGCCGGTCGCCCAGCATGACGGAAAGATTGACGGTGTTCGCGCCCGGCAGGGCGCTGGCGACGCCCTGCGTCTCGGCGAATTCGCGCAGGCTCATGAAGCCGCGCTCGTCGACGAGCACGCGCTGGACCCAGGCGGCGACGCCGCCGAAGCCGACGAGCCCGATCTTGAAGAAAGCCAGAAAGAGGTCGCGACGCGACAGCTTTGCAGCCTCTCCGCGGCGGTCTTCGGCGTCGTCCATGCGCGTCCCGCCGCCTCTCAATCGACCCGCAGCGATTTCAGCTTGCGATGCAGCGCCGAGCGCTCCATGCCGATGAACTCGGCGGTGCGCGAGATATTGCCGCCGAAGCGGTTGATCTGGGCGACGAGATATTCGCGCTCGAACACTTCGCGCGCCTCGCGCAGGGGCAGGCTCATCAGCTTCTCGCCGCCGGCGCCGTTCGGCGTCGACGGGACGAGCGCGCCGATTTCGGAGGGAAGCAGGTCGGCCGTGATCGGCGCGGAAGGGTCTCCGGCCGACAGAATCATCAGCCGTTCGACATTGTTGCGCAGCTGGCGGATGTTGCCCGGCCAGTCATGCGACTGCAGGACGGCCATGGCGTCGTCGGCGATCAGGCGCTTCGGCATGCCGGTCGTGGCCGACACCTGGTCCATGAAGAAGGAGATGAGGTCCGAGATGTCCTCGCGGCGTTCGGACAGGGACGGAACGCGCATCGGCACGACGGCGAGGCGGTGGAAAAGATCCTCGCGAAACGCGCCTTCGGCGATCAGGGCGGCAAGGTCGCGCGCGCTCGAGGAGATGATGCGGACGTCGACATGGACGCGGGTCGAGCCGCCGACGCGTTCAAACTTCTGCTCGACGAGCACGCGCAGGATCTTGCCCTGGGTCTCGCGCGGCATGTCGGCGATCTCGTCAAGGTAGAGCGTGCCGCCGTGGGCCTCTTCGAGCGCGCCGATCTTGCGCGGCTCGCCGGGGCCGCCCTCGACGCCGAAAAGCTCGATCTCCATCGTGTCGGGCGCGATCGTCGCGGCGTTGATGACGACGAAGGGGCCGCTCGCGCGCGCCGAATGCTCATGGATCGACCGCGCGGCGAGCTCCTTGCCTGAGCCCGGCGCTCCGGTGATGAGGATGCGCGAATTGGCGGGCCCAAGCCGTTCGATGGTCTGGCGCAGCTGGTTGACCGTGCTGGAGCGCCCGACGATCTTGTCGACCGCTCCCGCCCTCGCCCGCAGTTCGCTGACCTCGCGCTTGAGCCGCGAGGCTTCGAGCGCGCGCTCGGCGACGAGGACGAGGCGGTCGGCCTTGAACGGCTTCTCGATGAAGTCATAGGCGCCGAGCTTGATCGCCTGGACCGCGGTCTCGACGTTGCCGTGGCCGGAGATCATCACCACCGGCAGGTTCGGATGGTGCTCCTTCACCGCCTTCAGGATCTGCAGCCCGTCGAGCTTCGAGCCCTGCAGCCAGATGTCGAGAAAGACGAGACTTGGGCGCCGCGCCTCCACGGCGGCGAGCGCCTCGTCCGAGTTCTTCGCGACGCGGGTGCCATGACCCTCGTCCGACAAAATGCCCGAGACGATCTCGCGGATGTCGGCCTCGTCGTCGACGATGAGGATGTCGCTCGCCATCTCTTGGGCTCCTATGACTCTTGCGCGGCCTGGTCGCGCGCGGCGGCCTGCGCCGCATCGCCGCCGTGCTCCGGCGCCTCGCCTTTCTCGCCCTGAAGCGGGAAGAACAGGCGCACCCAGGCGCCCTGCCCGTTCGGCGCGTCGCGCAGCTCGATGCCGCCGTGATGGTCGGCGAGGATTTTCGCGACGATGGGCAGTCCGAGGCCGGTGCCTTCCGCGCGCGTGGTGATGTAGGGCTCGAGCAGACGCTGGCGATTGTCTTTCGGGAAGCCCTTGCCGTTGTCCGTCACGTCGATGAAAGCCATGTCGCCGGAAACCGAAAGAGCGACGCGGATGCGGCCCTCGAAAGGCGCTCCCTCCGCCAGCGCCGCCCGCGCTTCGATGCCTTCAGTCGCGTTCTTTACGATATTGGTCAAGGCCTGAGACAGGAGCCGCCGGTCGAACCGGCCGTGCAGCGGCTCGTCGGGAAGCGCCTCGTCGAAGTCGATCGCCGGATGGGCGACACGCATCAGGAACAGGACGTGGCGCAGGATTTCCCGCAGATCGTCATGTTCGACGCGCGCCTTGGGCATGCGGGCGAAAGCCGAGAATTCGTCGACCATGCGTTTGATGTCGTCCACCTGCCGCACGATCGTGTCGGTGCACTGGTCGAAGATGTCGCGGTCGTGGGTGATGAGCTTGCCGTATTTGCGCTTGATGCGCTCGGCCGACAGCTGGATCGGCGTCAGCGGATTGCGGATCTCATGGGCGATGCGGCGCGCGACGTCGGCCCATGCGGCCGTGCGCTGCGCGCTGACGAGGTCGGTGATGTCGTCGAGCGTGACGATATAGCTCTTGCCGGAGCGCTCGGTCGGCGCGCTGGTGACGCTGACGCTGAACAGCCGCTCGAGCCCGCCGCGCGTGATCGACACATCCGCCGGCGCCATGCGCGACTGTCCCGCCCGCGCCTCGACGAAGACGTCCCTGACCTCCGGCAGCACGGCTTCGAGCGGCTGGCCGATCGCCGCCCGCGCCTGCGCGCCGTCGAGCTGGATCAGCCGGGCGGCCGAAGGATTCAGCACGGTGATCTCGCCTTTCGAGCCGACGGCCACGACCGCCACGGGAACGCCCGACAGAACCGCTTCGGTAAAAAGGCGGCGCTCGTCGATCAGATTGCTCGCCGCGATCAGGCGGTTCTGCTGAAGCCGCAGCTCCTGCGTCATCTTGTTGAAGGTTTCGCCGAGATGGGCGAGGTCGCCCTCGCTCTTGCGCACGGCGACCTGCACGTTGAGGTTGCCGGACGACACCTGATCGGTCGCGGCGATGAGGCGACGGATCGGCGCGACGAGGCGGCTCGCGAAGGAAAGCCCGAGCCAGGTCGCGCTCAACAGCATGATCAGCGCGATCAGCGCGAACATGGTCGCGAAGGCGATCTGGATGCTGCGCCTGTGGCTGTCGAAGGCGTCGTACAGCGTGACGAGCCGCGCCGCCTGGCGCGGGAACTCGACCGTGAAAGGGTCGACCGGGCGGGCGACATAAAGAAAGGTGTCCTCGAACGAGCCCATGGCCCGCACGGCCGCGAAGCTGCGGCCCTCGTCGATGATGAGGCAGAGCGGCTCGTTCTTGCGCGCGTCCTCGAAATCCTGCGGCTCGGGCTGGGCGATGGCCGGCCCGACCGGCGTGATCGATTCGACCTTTTCGAGAATCGTTCCGTCGGATTTCATGAGGGCCGCCGCCGCAAAGCCGAGAAAGCGCGTGCGCGAGGCGAGAAATTCGCGAAACAGCGGCCGGTCGACTTCATACATCAGCTTGGCGCGGTCGAGGTCGGAGGCGGTCAGCCGCGCCTCCTGCAGGAGCGACTTGCATTGCGCCTCGCGGAACAGGCGCGCGGCGTCGATCGTGGTCTGCACGAAGGCGCGGCCGTCGCGCATGAAATTGGGATTGAGGCTGCGCTCCAGCGTGACCGAGCCGACCCAGGCCATCAGCAGCGCCGGCGCTGCGGCGACGATGGAAAAGAGCGCAACGACCTGGATATGGAGTTTCGCGCCCGCCACGCCGGCGCGGCGCGCCTTGAACAGGGCCCAGGCCTCGACCAGGATGAAGCAGAAGACGACGAAAATCCCGACCACATTGGCGATCAGGAGGCCGAGCAGCACGCTGTTTGAGGGCGGAACCGGCGTGAAGCCGGCGAAAATCAGGAAGCTGCCGAGCGCCAGCAGAAGAACGAGAACCACGACCGTAAAGCCGTAGCGCGCCGTGAAGCGGCGCTTGCGGCCCGTGGCGCGCGGCTTGGTCGTGGGTGTGCCCTGGTCGCGCATTGTTTCGCCGGCGGGAAGGCTGCGTCTTGTGAGGTTTTTCGCGTGGCCCGGGCGCGGCGAGCCGGCCGGGCCGTCGGCGCGTCCATAAAGGACGCGCCGGCGACTCGTTGCATTGGCGCCACGCTGTTGCATAATTGCGACAAAAGCGCGGCCGCGATGATCGATTTGGAAAGGTTCCGTGCGTCCTGCCCGGCCTCGCGCGCCCGGTCAGCGCGGCGAGCGCATGAGGCGGATGTCGAGGTCGCGAACCTTCTTGCGCAGCGTGTTGCGGTTCAGGCCGAGGAGTTCCGCCGCCTTGATCTGATTGCCGCGCGTCGCCGCCAGCGCCGCCGAGATCAGCGGATATTCGAGTTCGCGCAAAATCCGGTGGTAGAGACCGGGCGGAGGCAGGCTGTCGCCATGGCCGCGAAACAGCTCCGCGAGATGCCGCTCCATCGCCGCCGCAAGTCCCGGCCCGCGCTCCTGCGTCTCGGCCTGTCGGGCCGCCGCCCCCGCCTGCGGCTGGGGCTGCGACAGGCTCGGCGCGTTGACGGACAGCTCCATGTCGATGAGCTGGGCGGTGACGGCCTCCTGCGGATAAAGCGCGGCGAGACGGCGCGTGAGATTTTCAAGCTCGCGGATGTTGCCCGGCCAGCGGTAGCGCTTCATCCGGTCGAGCGCGTCGGGCTCGACATGCTTCAGCGGCAGGCCTTCGCTCGCCGCCTGCGCGAAGAAATGCTGGGCGAGGTCGCCGATGTCCTCGACGCGCTCGCGCAGCGGCGGCAGGCGCAGCGGCACGACGTTGAGGCGGAAGAACAGATCCTCGCGGAACAACCCCTGCTGGATCAGCGCGGCGAGGTCCTTGTTGGTGGCGGCGATGATCCGCACGTTGGTCTTGATCGGCATACGGCCGCCGACGGTCGTGTATTCGCTCTGCTGCAGCACGCGCAGGAGGCGCGTCTGGGCCTCCATCGGCATGTCGCCGATCTCGTCGAGGAACAGCGTGCCGCCTTCGGCCTGCTCGAAACGGCCGGCCGAGCGCTGGTTGGCGCCGGTGAAGGCCCCCTTCTCATGGCCGAACAGCTCGCTCTCGATCAGGTCGCGCGGAATCGCCGCCATGTTGATCGCGACGAACGGCCCCTTCTTGCGCTTGCCGTAGTCGTGCAGCGCGCGGGCGACGAGCTCCTTGCCGGTGCCGGACTCGCCGTTGATCATCACCGTGAGGTCGGTCTGCATCAGCCGCGCGAGCGAACGGTAGATCTCCTGCATCGCCGGGGAGCGGCCGACGAGCGGCATCCCCTCGAGCTCTTCGTCGCGCTCGACCTTGATGCGGTTCTTCGGCTCGCTCATCGCCCGGCCGACGATCGTGACGAGTTCGCGCAGGTCGAAGGGCTTCGGCAGATAGTCATAGGCGCCGCGCTCGGACGCCTTGATCGCGGTCATGAAGGTGTTCTGCGCGCTCATGACGATGATCGGCAGCTCCGGCCGAAGCTTCTTCATCTTGGGCAGGAGTTCGAAGGCGTTTTCGTCCGGCATCACCACGTCCGTGATGACGAGGTCGCCGTCGCCGGACTGCACCCAGCGCCACAGCGTCGCCGCCGTGCCCGTCGCCCTGACGTCATAGCCGGCGCGCGACAGCGCCTGGCTGAGCACCGTGCGGATTGCGGTGTCGTCGTCGGCGATGAGAATGTTTCCGGTGGGCATCTTCCAGGCCTCTTGGTCAGGCGTAGCGCGGGCGCGTGAAAGCTGAGGGGCCGGCGCGCTTGCGCTCCGCTTCCACTCCAGGGAGCCGTTCTATCCTTCGCGACGCGGGCTCATTGGCATGAGGACGCGGAAGGTGGTGCGGCGCGGCGCCGATTCGCATTCGATGACGCCGCCATGATCGCCGATGATTTTGGCGACCAATGCAAGTCCCAGGCCGCTTCCGCTCGCCTTGGTGGTGATGAAGGGATCGAACAGATAGGGCATGACCTCGGCCGGAACGCCCGAGCCGTTGTCGCGCACGCAGCATTCGAGCGGCAGGCTGACGGGCGCGTTCGACCCCGGCACCTGCATGCGCACGCCCGGCCGGAAGGCGGTCGACAACTCGATGTCGCCCTCGTCCTCGCCAATGGCCTCGGCGGCGTTCTTCACGAGATTCAGGAACATCTGCACGAGCTGGTCGCGGTCCCCGAAGACAGGCGGCAGCGAGGGGTCGTAATGCTCATGGAAGCGGATGCGGCGCGCGAAGCCGGCCTGGGCGACTTTCTTCACATGGTCGAGGATGGCATGGATGTTGACGCTCTCGCGCTCGATCGGACGCCCGTCCGAAAAGGCGCCCATGCGGTCGACGAGCTTCACGATCCGGTCGGTCTCCTCGCAGATCAGGCGGGTCAGCGCGCGGTCTGAATCGCTCGCGTCGGTTTCGAGGAGCTGCGCCGCGCCTCGGATGCCAGACAGCGGATTCTTGATTTCATGCGCGAGCATGGAGGCCATGGCGGCGACGGAGCGCGCCCCGCCGCGATGGGTGAGCTGGCGCTCCAGCTTGTCGGTCATGGACCGCTCATGCAGCATGATCGCGACGCCGTCGGGCGCGTCCGGCAGCGGCGACACGAAAATGTCGACGAGCACGTCGGACCCGCCGCGGGCGAGTGCGAGATCAAGGCGATAGCCTTTCATCGCCGTCCCGCTGTCCGCCACCTGCTCGACGAAGGCGAGAAGCGGCGAGCCCGGCAGAACCAGCTGGTTCAGCCGGTGCTGGCGCAGCAGCTCGCGGCTCATGGCGAAGAAGGTTTCGGCCGCGAGATTGGCGTCCGCGATCGAGCCGTCGAACCGCGCCGTCAGCACGGGATGCGGCAGGGCGTCGAGCACCCGGGCCGCCTCGATGTCCGCCGCGGCGGCCTTGTTGGGATTGGGAGCTAACAGGATCGCCATCACGCCGCCTCCGCCTGAAAGGACGGGTCGAAAGTTTCCTTGAGAAGGCGCATGACCTCGCGCGGGTCGTCCGCCTTGACGAGGTCCGCGCGCAGCTCGACCGCCCGCGGCGAGCCCGACCATTGGGCGTAGGCGGCGAGATGCTTGCGCGCGTGGCGAACGCCCTGTTCGCGTCCGAACAGACGCAGAAGCTCGTCATAATGCTCGCAGGCGGCCTCGCGCCGCGCTTCGGCGGACGGCTCGCGCGCCGGACCGCCGGCAAGGCCCCGCGCCGCCGCGCCGACCAGCCAGGGCCGGCCGACGGCCGCGCGTCCGATCATGACGGCGTCCGCGCCCGACGCGCGCAGCATCTCGCGGGCGTCGTCGAGGCCCGAACAATCGCCGTTGGCCACGAGCGGAATCGAGACGGCCTCCCTGACGGCGCGAATCGCGCCCCAGTCCGCGACGCCGTCATAGAACTGGCTGCGCGTGCGCCCATGGACGCAGAGCATGGCGACGCCTTCGGCCTCGGCGACGCGCCCGAGTTCAGCGGCGTTCAGGCTCAAGGAGTCCCAGCCGAGCCGCATCTTGAGCGTCACCGGAACGTCGACGGCCGCGACCGTCGCGCGAATAATCGCCGCCGCAAGCGGAAGATCGCGCATGAGATGCGAGCCTGCATAGCCGTTGATCACCTTTTTCGCCGGGCAGCCCATGTTGAGGTCGATCACGGCGGCGCCGGCGTCCCGGGCGACGCGGGCGCCGCGGGCCATGGCGGCGGGATCGCGGCCCGCGATCTGGACGACGTGAAGACCGAGGCCGCAATCCTCGGCCTTGAGCCGGTTTGCGGCGTCGCCGTCGGCGTAAGCCTCGGCGGCGACCATTTCCGTGACGACGAGACCGGCGCCGAAGCGCCGCGCGATCCGCCGCATGGCGACGTCAGTGAGGCCTGACATGGGCGCGAGCAGCGCCCGTCCCGGGACCTCGTGAGGGCCGACGCGGAAAGGCGCCTCGAATCTGTCCTTGCCTATTATCGAAGCAGTTGCGGCCATGCCTATATGATAATCATTTGGTGCATCGCGGCAACGTCGTTTTTTGAACAGTTCGCAACTGACCCGTGACGCCCTTGATTGACGCCGGGGCGCAAAAGCGGGAAGGAACGGCGTGGCGCCAAGCTCGGGGTTCTGGATGACACGCGACGCGCGCCAAGGCGCAGGGACACAGGGCGCAGGGACACAGGGCGCAAGGACGCAGGGCGCAAGGACGCAGGGCGCAAGGACAGTGGCGATCGTCGTCGTCGCGGCGGGCCGCGGCTCGCGCGTTGGCGAAGGGACGCCGAAACAATATCGCAGCCTCGCTGGCCGCTGCGTGCTCGCGCATGGCCTTTCGGCCCTGCGTCGCGCCGCGCCTGACGCCGCGATCCTTCCCGTCATCCACGCCGACGACGTGACGCTTTACGCCGAAGCCGTGGCGTCGCTCGATCCGGCGTCGCGCGCCGGCGTGCTCGCGCCCGTGGTCGGCGGGGCCTCTCGGCAGGAGAGCGTGCGCGCCGGCCTTGAGGCGCTGGCGGCCGGTCCTGACGCCGCGCCCGGCATTGTGCTCATCCACGACGCCGCCCGTATTTTCGCGAGCGACGCGCTGATCGCGCGCGCCGTGCGGGCCGCCGAAGTCCATGGAGCGGCGATTCCCGGCGTTCCCGTCGCCGACACGATCAAGGAGATCGCGCCCGACCAGTCGATCCGCGCGACGCCGCCGCGCGCGGCGCTGCGCGCCGTCCAGACCCCGCAGGCGTTCGACTTCCGGCTCATTCTCGACGCGCATCGGCGCGCCGCGCAGTCCGGCGCCGACGGGCTGACCGACGACGCCGCCGTCGCCGAATGGGCCGGACGCCCCGTGCATGTGTTTGAGGGAGACGCCGCCAACATGAAGATCACCAGCGCCGAGGACCTCGCCGCCGCCGAGGCGCGGCTGATCCGCGATCTCGTCGACATGCGCATGGGCCAGGGCTACGACGTGCATGCGCTGGGACCCGGCGACCATGTCTGGCTCGGAGGCATAAAAATTTCGCATGATCATGGCCTTGTCGGACATTCCGACGCCGACGTCTTAAGTCATGCGGTGACCGACGCCCTGTTCGGCGCTCTGTCTGACGGCGACATCGGCAGCCATTTCCCGCCGTCCGATCCGCAATGGCGCGGCGCGGATTCCAACATTTTCCTCGCCTACGCCGCGCGACGTGTGCGCGAGCGCGGCGGCATGATCGCCCATGTCGACGCGACCGTGGTCTGCGAGCGCCCGAAAGTCGGCCCGCACCGCGACGCGATCCGCGCGAGCCTCGCCAGAACCATGGAGATTTCTCTCGACCGGGTGGCGGTCAAGGCGACGACCAGCGAAAAACTTGGCTTCACGGGTCGCGAAGAAGGCATAGCGGCGCTCGCCGTCGCCACGGTGCGCCTGCCCCTGGCTGGCGCCTGAAGCTGCTTTCTGGCTTAAGTATTGTCTAAAACCAAATAGTTATGACGTATTCTTCATAAGGCGGACGAGCATGTTCGAGACGATCCTGCTGGAGCGCGCCGAAAGCCTGCTCGCGCTGTGCCGCTCAAAAGACGTGAAGCTCGTAACCGCCGAATCCTGCACTGGAGGGCTGATCGCCGCCCTGCTGACGGAGATCGCAGGCTCGTCCGACGTCTTCGAACGCGGCTTCGTGACCTATTCCAACGCCGCCAAGACGGATTGCCTTGGCGTCGACGCGGCGCTGATCTCGCGCCTCGGCGCGGTGAGCGCCGAGGTCGCGGCCAGCATGGCGGAGGGCGCGCTGGCGCGCTCCCGGGCCGACGTCGCCGTTTCGGTGACCGGGATCGCCGGGCCCGGCGGCGGATCGGCGCAAAAGCCCGTCGGCCTCGTCTATTTCGGCTGCCTGCGGCGCGGACGCGAGATGGCGGCGTGCGAACGGATTTTTGCGGGCATGGATCGCGCCGGGGTGAGAAAGGCTTCGGTCGAGACGGCGCTGGGTCTGATTGAAAGCGCCGTCTCATGAACCAATTGCGCGATAATTCTTGTAATCTTGTTCAGGAAATCAGGCTTAATATCTGATTTTTATCATTGTTTCCGATATGAAGCCATGTCACGACACGCCGCCGTACACAATATCGGCTCTTCTTTCAAAGGCTTCCGCAAACTTCCTGAACGCCTTGTCGAACATCCCACCCATGAGCAGGCTGAGCGCGCGACTGCGAAACTCATAGCTGATCTCGAATTCGATGGTCGAGGCGCCCGGTCCGGCGTCGCGGAAGGTCCAGCGGTTTTCGAGGCGCCGGAACGGCCCGTCGACATATTCGACGAGGATTTGCAACGTGTTCGGATCGCAGGCGACGCGGGTCGTGAAGCATTCCCTGATCGCCTTGTAGCCGACCGTCATCTCGGCGATCTTGATCGTCGCGCCGGCGCTCTCGGTCTGGCGGCGAATCCTGAGATCGAGGCAGAGGGGCACGAACTGCGGATAGGCCTCGACGTCGGCGACGAGAGCGAACATGTCGGCCGCGCTGTGGCGGACCTTTCGGGTCGTTCTGAAGGACGGCATGTGTTCCGCAGCAAACGCCGGGTCTCCGCCGGCCACATTCGGCGGACGACTCCCTCCGCCAGAAGAATCAGCCTGATCTAGCGAGGCTTCCGGGCGTCCGCAAGGGCGTGGCGAGACGCTTCGCCTTGAGCCTGGCGAAATCCTCGCCGGCGTGGTGCGACGACCGCGTCAGCGGCGAGGCGGACATGAGCAGGAATCCCTTGGCGCGGCCGATTTCCGCATAGGAGGCGAATTCTTCCGGCGTGACGAAACGCGCCACCGCATGGTGTTTTTTCGTCGGCTGGAGATATTGCCCGATGGTCATGAAATCGACCTCGGCGCTGCGAAGGTCGTCCATGAGCTGGAGCACTTCGTGGCGTTCCTCGCCAAGCCCGACCATGATGCCGGATTTGGTGAAAAGGGTCGAATCGAGCTCCTTCGCCCGCTGCAGAAGCCGGATCGAGTGGAAATAGCGCGCGCCGGGCCGAACCGAGAGATATTTCGACGCGACCGTCTCGAGATTATGGTTGAAGACGTCGGGCTTCGCCTCGACGACGACTTCAAGCGCGCCGGGCTTGCGCAAAAAGTCCGGCGTCAGAATCTCGATGGTCGTTCCGGGGCTCGCGGCGCGGATCGCGGCGATGACCTGCGCAAAATGCCACGCGCCGCCGTCGGCGAGATCGTCGCGGTCGACGGAGGTGACGACGACATGGGACAGGCCGAGCCTAGCCACGGCGTCGGCGACGCGGCGCGGCTCGTCGGCGTCGAGCGCGCGCGGCAGGCCGGTGCGCACGTTGCAGAAGGCGCAGGCTCTCGTGCAGGTGTCGCCCATGATCATGAAGGTCGCGTGCTTCTTCGCCCAGCACTCGCCGACGTTCGGGCAGCCGGCTTCCTCGCAGACGGTGACGAGCTTGTGCTGCTTGACGATGCTGTTCGTCGCCGCCCATTCCGGCGAGCCGGGCGCCTTGACCCTGATCCAGTCGGGTTTGCGCAGCGCCGTCGGCTGGTCGGGCCGATGCGCCTTTTCGGGATGACGCGCTTCCCCCGGACGCTTTTCGATCAGATCCTCGGAAGCCATGCGCAATCCTGTTTTCGGCGAAACTTGGGCGCCTTATGAAACGAGGCCGGCCGGAGCCTCGAAAGTCCCGGCGTCCCGCTCACTCCGGCGTCCCACTGAATATAGCGGCGATTTCACGCGCGGCCATACCGCCGAAGGATGGAGCCGGTTGCGCTCAGGTGTGGACGACGCGCCCATAAGCGTCGAGCACGCTTTCGTGCATCGTCTCCGAGAGCGTCGGATGCGGGAACACCGTGTTGATGAGCTCTTCCTCGGTGGTCTCGCAATTCATGGCGACGACGAAACCCTGAATCAGTTCGGTGACCTCCGCGCCGACCATATGCGCGCCGAGGAGCTTGCCCGTCTTGGCGTCGAAAATGGTCTTGACGAGGCCGTCCGGCTCGCCGAGCGCGATGGCCTTGCCGTTGCCGATGAAGGGAAAGCGCCCGACCTTGAGCTCATAGCCCGCCTCTTTCGCCTTCGCCTCGGTGAGGCCGACGGAGGCGATCTGCGGATTGCAATAGGTGCAGCCGGGGATCATCAGCTTGTCCATGGCGTGCGGATGCAACCCGGCGATGGCTTCGACGCAGATCACGCCCTCATGCTCGGCCTTGTGCGCGAGCATCGGCGGACCGGCGACGTCGCCGATGGCGTAGATTCCCGAGACATTGGTGCGGCAGAGGCCGTCGATCTTGATCACGCCGCGCTCGATCGCGACGCCCGCGGCTTCGAGCCCGAGAGCCTCGACATTGCCGACGACGCCGACGGCGGAAATCATCCGCTCCGCCTTGAGCGTCAAAACCTTGCCCTTGTCGTCCTCGAGCGTCGCCGTGACGCCTTCCCCCGACTTGTCGACCCTTGTGACCTTGGTCGACGTCAGGATCTTCATGCCCTGCTTTTCGAAACGCTTGCGCGCGAGCGCGGCGATCTCGGAGTCCTCGACGGGGAGAAGCTGCGGCAACACCTCGACGACGGTGACGTCGGAGCCGAGCGTGCGATAGAAAGAGGCGAACTCGATGCCGATCGCGCCCGAGCCCATGACGATCAGGCTTTTGGGGAAGGCCGGCGGCTTCATCGCCTCGAAATAGGTCCAGATCTTCTCGCCGTCGGGCTCGAGGCCTGGCAGGGCGCGCGGCCGCGCCCCGGTCGCCACGATGATGTTCTTGGCGCGATAGGCGCCCTCGCCCAGAACGCCCTTCGGAATCGGGTTCTGCGGCTGGACGATCGCCTTCTTGGTGGCGGCGACCGAGACCTCGCCGGGTTTGGCGATCGTCGCCTCGCCCCAGATGACGTCGACCTTGTTCTTCTTCATGAGGAAGGCGACGCCGGCGTTGAGCTGCGCCGAGACGCCGCGCGAGCGCTTGACCACGGCGGCGAGATCGGCCTTGGCCTCCCCCGAGATCGACAGCCCATAGTCCTTGGCGTGCTCCAGATAATGGAAGATTTCCGCCGAACGCAGCAGCGCCTTGGTCGGGATGCAGCCCCAGTTGAGGCAGATGCCGCCGAGATGCTCGCGTTCGACGACCGCCGTCTTCAATCCGAGCTGGGCGGCGCGGATGGCGGCGACATAGCCGCCCGGACCTCCGCCGATGATCAGAACGTCATAAGGGTCGGCCATGATGCGTTCTCTCGATGAAATGAAAGACGGCCGGGGTCCGGCCTGCGGCCGCGCGCCGGAGGGTCAGACCAGCATGCTCATCGGACGCTCAATCAGGGATTTGAACGCGTCGAGCAGCTCCGCGCCAAGCGCGCCGTCGATGGCGCGATGGTCGGTCGAGAGCGTGACGCTCATCAGCGTCGCCGCAGCGGGCGCGCCGTCCTTGACCACGACGCGCTTCTCGCCCGCGCCGACGGCGAGGATCGAGGCCTGCGGCGGGTTGATGATCGCCGAGAAATTCTTGATCCCGAACATGCCAAGGTTCGACACCGACGAGGAGCCGCCCTGATATTCCTCGGGCTTCAGCTTGCGGGCCTTGGCCCGCGCGGCGAAATCCTTCATCTCGCGCGAGATCGCCGACAGGGATTTCGTGTCCGCGGCGCGGACCACGGGCGTGATCAGGCCGCCGGGGATCGACACGGCGACGCCGACGTCGGCCTGCCTGTGCTTGAGCATCGCGCTTTCGGTCCAGGTCACATTGGCTTCGGGCACGCGCATGAGCGCGAGCGCCAGCGCCTTGATGATGAAGTCGTTGACCGAAATCTTGAACGCTGGCTTGCCGTCCTTGTCCCTGGGCGCCTGCGCGTTCACCGTTTCGCGCAGGGCGAGCAGCGCGTCGAGCTCGCAGTCGACCGAGAGATAGAAATGCGGGATCGTCTGGCTCGCCTCGACGAGGCGGCGGGCGATCGTCTTGCGCATGGTGTCATGCGCGATCTCTTCGTAGGAGCCCGGCGCGTAGAATTTCTTGACCGTTTCGTCGGAGACGGGCGAAGGCGCCGAGGGCGGAGCGGATGGTTTGGGCGCAGGCCCAGGCGCCGCCGCGGCCGCCTGGGGCGCGGGTCTTGGCGCGGCGAGCGCCGCTTTCACGTCGCGCTCCACGATACGGCCATGCGGGCCGCTGCCCTTGATCGACGAAAGATCGAGGCCCTCTGCCTTCGCGACGCGGCGCGCCAGCGGCGAAGCGAACAGCCGGGCCTTCCCGCCGCCGTCCGCAGCGGGAGCGGGCGCCGCGGCTGGCGGCGAAGCGGCTGGCGGCGTCGCCGGAGCGGCGGATTTTTCTGGCGCCGTGGCCGATTTTTCCGGCGCCGCGACGGCGGACGCGTCCTCGCCGTCGCCCGCGATGACGCCGATCACCTCATTGACCGCGACGTCGGCCGTCCCGTCCGGCACAAGGATCCTGGCCAGCGTGCCCTCGTCGACCGCCTCGACCTCCATCGTCGCCTTGTCGGTTTCGATTTCGGCGAGCACGTCGCCGGACTTCACCTTGTCGCCTTCCTTCTTCAGCCATCGGGCGAGATTGCCCTTTTCCATGGTCGGCGACAGCGCGGGCATCAGGATGTTGACGGGCATGGGAGGCTCTTTGATGCGAGCTGAACGCCGGTCACGAGACGGGGCCGGAGTCCCTTGCGGTGGCGACGATGCGGCGGCGGGTCAGATGTAGAGCGCGGCCTTCGCGGCGGCGACGACCTCGCCGACGTTCGGCAGCGCGAGCTTCTCGAGATTGGCGGCGTAGGGCATCGGCACGTTCTTGCCGCAGATCCGGGCGACCGGCGCGTCAAGATAGTCGAAGGCCTGCTCCATCAGAACGGCGATGATCTCGGCGCCGACTCCGCTTTGCGGCCAGCCCTCCTCCACCGTGACGCAGCGCCCTGTCCGCTTCACGGAATCGACGATGAGCTCGGTGTCCATCGGCCGGATGCTGCGCAGGTCGACGACCTCCGCCTCGACGCCTTCCCTGGCGAGCTCTTCGGCGGCCTTGAGCGCATAGATCATGCCGATCGAGAACGAAACGATGGTGACGTCCTTGCCGGGCCGCGCGATCCGGCCCTTGCCGATCGGCACGGTGAAATCGTCGAGCTTCGGCACGTCGAAGCTGTGGCCGTAGAGAATCTCGTTTTCGAGGAAGATGACCGGGTTCGGATCGCGGATCGCGCTCTTCAGCAGGCCCTTGGCGTCGGCCGCGCTATAGGGCGCGACGACGGACAGGCCGGGAACATTGGAATACCAGGCCGAAAAATCCTGGCTGTGCTGGGCGGCGACGCGGGCCGCGGCGCCGTTGGGGCCGCGAAACACGATCGGGCAACCCATCTGCCCGCCGGACATGTAAAGCGTCTTGGCGGCCGAATTGATGATCTGGTCCATCGCCTGCATGGCGAAGTTGAAGGTCATGAATTCCACGATCGGGCGCAGGCCGGCCATGGCCGCCCCGACGCCGAGCCCGGCGAAGCCGTGCTCGGTGATCGGCGTGTCGACGACGCGGCGGTCGCCGAACTCCTGCAGAAGCCCCTGCGTGATCTTGTAGGCGCCCTGATATTCGGCGACCTCCTCGCCCATGACGAACACGCTGTCGTCGCGCCGCATTTCTTCGGCCATGGCGTCGCGCAACGCCTCGCGCACCGTCTGCGGGACGAATTCGGTTCCCTCTGGAACTTCGGGGGCGCGCGTCAGCGGCGGCGCGACGGCCGGGGTCGCGGGGGCGGCGGATTCGGGCGCGGGCTTGGCCATCGGCGGCTCGGGCGCGGTTGCGCCATTGGCGGCTGCGCCGCTGGCCGCCGGCGCCGCGGCCGAGGCCGCGTCTTCGCCGTCAGCCGCGAGAACGGCGATCGGCGTGTTGACCGCGACGTTCTCGGAGCCTGCGGGCACAAGGATTCGGGCCAGCGTGCCCTCGTCGACCGCCTCGACCTCCATCGTCGCCTTGTCAGTTTCGATTTCGGCGAGCACGTCGCCGGATTTCACGGCGTCGCCTTCCTTTTTCAGCCATTTGGCAAGTTTGCCCTGCTCCATCGTGGGCGAAAGCGCGGGCATCAGAATATTGGTCGCCATCGGGTTTTCCTGAAATCTCCTCGCGCGCCGCGAGCGTTCGCCGCGAGTCTTGGCGGAACCCCTCGCCGGGCCTATTTCAGAACGTCCGTCCAGAGCTCGGACGACTCAGGCTCGGGGTCGTGCGAGGCGAAATCGACCGCCTCCGCGACCACGGCGCGAACGTCCGCGTCGACGGCCTTGAGCTCGTCCTCGGTCGCCGCATGGTCGCCGAGCAGCCTGGCCCTGACCTGTTCGATCGGGTCATGCTCCTCGCGCATCTTCTGGACTTCCTCCTTGCTGCGGTACTTGGCCGGGTCCGACATGGAATGGCCGCGATAACGGTAGGTCTGCATCTCGAGAATCATCGGGCCGGCGCCGCTGGCGGCCCACTCCCGCGCGCGCTCGGTCGCCGCCTTGACGGCGCGGACGTCCATGCCGTCGACCTGCTCCCCGGGGATGTTGAAGCTCTGGCCGCGCTTCGAGAAATCCTTCATCGCCGAGGAGCGCGTGACCGACGTGCCCATCGCGTAACGGTTGTTCTCGACGATATAAATCACCGGAAGCTTCCAGAGTTCGGCCATGTTGAAGCTTTCATAGACCTGCCCCTGATTGGCCGCGCCGTCGCCGAAATAGGTGTAGCAGACGAGCCCGTTCTGGCGATATCGGTTGGCGAAGGCGAGCCCGGTCCCGAGCGGCACCTGCGCGCCGACGATGCCATGGCCGCCATAGAAGTTCTTCTCCTTGGAGAACATGTGCATCGAGCCGCCCTTGCCTTTCGACAGGCCGCCGCGCCGGCCGGTCAACTCGGCCATGACCCTCTTCGGATCGAGGCCGCAGGCGAGCATGTGGCCGTGGTCGCGATAGCTCGTGATGGTCTGATCGCCGGCCTTGGCCGCCATCATGACGCCGACGACGACGGCCTCCTGGCCGATGTAGAGATGGCAGAAGCCGCCGATGAGCCCCATGCCGTAGAGCTGGCCGGCCTTTTCCTCGAAACGCCGGATGAGCAGCATTTCTCGGTAGGCCTTGACGTCGTCGTCCTTGGAGAAGGGAGGCGGGGCCGGCTTGTCGGCGAGGGGTTCCGTCGCCGGAGTGGGGCTTGATGCGTCGGCCATTCGGGCTCTTTCCTGCGATGACGCGCGGGCGCTTCTCGAGCAGGAGGCTAGCGCAGCTAGGGCTCGATTGCGAGCGCCGCGCCGACTAAATTTTTGCAGATGTTCGTGGTTCGTACGTGCGCCTTAGATCATAAGCTGCTGTCAGGCGGCGGGTTTCGCCAAGGCGAATCGACGCGCGGCACGCCGGCGCGCCCGCTTATTTCGACGGCAACATCACGACCAGATCATTCTTGTCGGCGCGCCCCAGCACGACCCTCGCCTGCTCGTCGAGCAGATCGCGATCGACGATGGCCCCGTTCACCAGATCGATTCGCCGCCGCCACGTGGCGCTTTCCGCCTTCAGGGCGTCGAGCTGCCCGTGCAGTTGCGCGATCCTGGCCTGATGCTCGTCGTTGGCCTTGAGGCCGCGCTCGCCGTTGAGGGCGTGCCAGACGAAATAGCCGGCCGCGGCGCCGGAGACGCAATAAAGAAAGAGCGGGAAGAAAATTGCGCGCAGGCGCCGGCGGATGACCATGCCGGCGACCTTCGCACCAGAGGGTTAGCGGCGGGTTAACGACCCGCCGCCGCCCGCGCCGGGCGAAAGAGCCCGCTTTCCGTCGTCAGGCCAGGGCCTTGAGCGCGTTGCGGCCGGCGTAGACGGCCTGCGACCCGAGTTCTTCTTCAATACGCATCAGCTGGTTGTATTTCGCCGTGCGGTCGGAGCGGGCGAGCGAGCCGGTCTTGATCTGCCCGCAATTGGTCGCGACGGCGAGGTCGGCGATGGTCGAATCCTCGGTTTCGCCCGAGCGATGCGACATGACCGCCGTGTAGCCGGCGCGCTGCGCCATGCTGACGGCGGCGAGGGTCTCGGTGAGCGAGCCGATCTGGTTGACCTTGACGAGAATCGAGTTCGCCACGCCCTTCCTGATTCCGTCCTCGAGCCGGGTGACGTTCGTCACGAACAGATCGTCGCCGACGAGCTGGACTTTTGCGCCGATCAGGTCGGTGACGGCCTTCCAGCCCGCCCAGTCGTCCTCGGACATGCCGTCCTCGATCGTGGCGATCGGATAGGCGGCGGCGAGCTTGGCGAGATAGCGCGCCTGCTCCTCGGGCGAGCGGGTCGCGCCCTCGCCGGCGTAGACATAGGCGCCGTCCTTGAAGAATTCGGTCGAGGCGCAGTCGAGGCCGAGGAAAACGTCGTCTCCGGGCGTGAAGCCCGCGGCCTCGATCGCCTGCATGCAGAAGTCGAGCGCGGCCTCGGCGGACGGCAGGTTGGGCGCGAAGCCGCCTTCGTCGCCGACGTTGGTGTTGTGGCCCGCCTTCTTGAGCTGGCTCTTCAGCAGCTGGAAGATCTCGGCGCCCCACCGCACGGCCTCGGCGACGGAGTCGGCGCCGACGGGCAGGATCATGAACTCCTGGAAGTCGATCGGATTGTCGGCGTGCACGCCGCCGTTGATGATGTTCATCATCGGCACGGGCAGCACATGGGCGGAGACGCCGCCGACGTAACGATAGAGCGGCAGGGCGGCGGCGTCGGCCGCCGCCTTGGCGACGGCGAGCGAGACGCCGAGAATGGCGTTGGCGCCAAGCTTCGACTTGTTCGGCGTGCCGTCGAGGTCGATCATGATCTGGTCGATCTTGCCCTGATCCTCGGCTTCGAGCCCGCTCAGCGCCTCGAAGATGTCGCGGTTGACGCTTTCGATCGCCTTGAGCACGCCCTTGCCGCCGTAGCGCGACTTGTCGCCGTCGCGCAGCTCGACGGCCTCATGCGCGCCGGTGGAGGCGCCCGACGGGACGGCCGCGCGGCCGTGCGACCCGTCTTCCAGCGTCACGTCGACTTCCACGGTCGGATTGCCGCGGCTGTCCAGAATTTCGCGCGCGGCGATGTCGATGATCGCGGTCATGGCGGCTCCTTGGGATGGTGTCCGGGGATGGTTTCTTGTAGGGGCGTTGGAATGACTCAGGGCTTTTACGACGAAGCTCCGCCGGACAAAAGGTCTTGAAGCGAAGGCGACGCTTGGAAATTTTTAGCTTGAACGGAATAAATTGCAGGGGCCACGCGCGGCGCCACGCCGTCGCGGCGGATGATTCTGGTCGGGAGCGCGCTCTGGCGTCGGCGTCGCCGGCCCGGGGACAAGGCGATTTTGGACATGCGGCGAAGACATTGCGTGACGCGGCCAACCCGGATGAAACGCCTGATCGCGGCGCTCGGCTGCGTTTTGGCGCTCGGCGTCGCCGGCGCGGCCCAATCCTCGCCCGCCGACGCGCCGGCGCCTGTCCCCCGGCCGGCCGAAGAAGACGCTTCGCCCGCCGCCGCTCCGCGTGAAAACGCCAAAACCTCGGTCGAGCCCGACGCGGCGAGCCCCCGCGGCCGCTATCGCGGCATTTTGCTGCGCGAGGCGGCCAAAGCGGGCCTGCCGGCCGACATCGCCGACGCCGTCGTCGCCGTGGAAAGCGGCTATGACCCGACCGTGATCGGCGGCGTGGGCGAGATAGGCCTGATGCAGGTGCGTCCGCAGACGGCCGCCATGCTGGGATTTCGCGGCGACGACGCCGAGCTCGCGCGGCCCGAGGTCAATATCCGCTACGGCGTCGCCTATCTCGCCGGCGCCTGGCGGCTCGCCGGCGGCGATCTCTGCCGCACGCTCATGAAATATCGCGCCGGACACGGCGAAGAGCGCATGACGCCGCTTTCGGTCGCCTATTGCGGCCGGGCGCGGGCGCATCTCGCCGCCGTCGGTTCGCCGCATGCGACGGGGGCCGTCATTCCCGCCTCCGTCGGCGTCACGCCGGCCGCGCCCCGCTCCTTCGCCTATCGCCCGACCGCGCGGCGGGGGACGGAGGCGGCGAGCCGGTCGTTCTGGGCCGCGCATGAAGCGCGCGTCGCCGCGATCACGCGCAAGCTGCACGCAAAATGGCGGCGGATGGCGTCACGCTGAGACCGTCCTGCCCCGGGGCCGGGCCGTCAGCGGGTCGCAAGACCCTGAAGCAGAAGCCTGAACGCCGCGTCGAAGCGCGCCGCCGCCTCCGGCTTGCGCCAGTCGGCGACATGGTCCGGCGCCAGAAATTTCGTCGCGGCGTCAAGCAGCGCATGAGCGGCTTCGACCGGGTTCGGCGCGTTGAACGCGCCCTGCGCGCGTCCGTCGTCGATGATCTTTGCGACATGGGTCGCGCGCCGTTCGAGCTCCGCGGCGACGCAGCGGCTGTCGCGCCTGGCCATTTCCGCGAAAGCCAAAAACAGCTCCGGGTCGTTCTGCGCCTGCGCGGTCTGTGACGCGATCAGCACGTCGAACCAGCGCCGCAGCCGCTCGGCCGCCGGCCCCGTCTCCGCGGCGATGACCGCGAGCGGGCCGTTGATCCGTTCGAGCCAGCGCGCGGAGACGGCGTCGACGATGTCGGCCTTTCCGTCGAAATGGCGATAGAGCGCGCCATGGGTGACCCCGAGGCTGCGGGCGACGTCGACGACGCTCGTCTTGGCCAGCCCGAATCGCCGCAGCGCCGCCTCCGCAGCGTCGACGATCTGATCCTTCGACAGTCTTTCCTCAGCCATGCCGCCCGCCTGCGCCGAAAGACGACATATCGTCATTCTGATATCACGATAACAGATATCAGAATATGTTATCAAAAGACAAAACTATCAAGACATACTTTCAGCGCCGGTCGCCGCGGCAAAACGAATGCGCAATGATTGCGCCCGGCGACGCAGTTCATTATGGGCGAAGCCGGGGGCGTCGCGGGAACAGAGGCGAAACATGGTTAAGGTGCGGACGGGCGTGAGCCTGCTGGGCGTTGCGGCGCAGGCCCCGGCGTCTCCCGACGAGGCGGTTCTGGAGCGGGCGCCGAACCCGCACCCAGACGCGCTTTATCTCGCGCGCTTCGCCGCGCCTGAGTTCACGTCGATCTGTCCCGTGACCGGGCAGCCCGACTTCGCGACGCTCATGATCGACTATGCGCCGGCCGACTGGCTCGTCGAATCAAAGTCGCTGAAGCTTTATCTCGGGTCGTTTCGCAATCACGGCGCGTTCCACGAGGACTGTACGGTCAAGGTGGCGAAGGATCTCGTCGCCGCCCTCGCGCCGCGCTGGCTGCGCATCGGCGGCTACTGGTATCCGCGCGGCGGCATCCCGATCGACGTGTTCTGGCAGACCGGCGCGCCGCCCGCAGGGCTCTGGCTGCCCGATCAGGGCGTGCCGCCCTATCGCGGGCGGGGATGACGCTCAAGGCGCGACATTGCCGCGGGTGTGGTGGATCGCGTTGATGCGGTCTTCGAGCTCCGGCGGAATGTTCACGTCGATCGAGGCGATGTCGGCCTCAAGCTGCGCCATGGTCGTCGCGCCGATGATGTTCGACGTCACGAAGGGCCGAGAGGTCACGAAGGCCAGCGCCATCTGGGCGGGGTCGAGCCCGAATTCTCTGGCGAGGGCGAGATAGGCGTCGATCGCCTCCTCGACGCCGGGCTTCTCGTAACGCTGGCCGCGCCCGAAAAGCGTCGTGCGGGCGCCCGGCGGACGCGCCCCGCCCTGATATTTGCCGGTGAGATAACCTTGCGCCAGCGGCGAATAGGCGAGCAGCCCGACGTCTTCGCGCAAGGCGATTTCGGCGAGGCCGATCTCGAAGGTGCGGTTGACGAGATTGTAGGCGTTCTGGATCGAGGCCACGCGCGGCCCCCTGCCCGCCTCCGCCGCCGCGAGGAAGCGCATCGTTCCCCACGAAGTCTCGTTCGACAGGCCGACATGGCGGACCTTGCCGGCCCTGACCAGATCGTCGAGCGCCTCGAGCGTCGCCTCGATCGGGTGTTCGGGCCCGCGCCTGAGGCCGTGAAAGGTCGTCGTGCGTTCGGCGAAGAGAGGCAGAGGCCGGTCGGGCCAGTGCAGCTGGTAGAGGTCGATATAGTCGGTCTGAAGCCGCCGCAGCGATCCCTCGACGGCGAAACGGATGTTTTTCGCGTCGAGTTCGGTCGTCGCGCCGCCTTCGCGTAGCCAGTTCGCGGAGCCGCGGCCGGACACTTTTGTGGCGAGGATCACCTTGTCGCGATTCTTGCGCGCGGCGAGCCAGCTGCCGATGATCCGCTCCGTCGTTCCTTGAGTCTCGGGCTTCGGCGGAATGGCGTACATCTCGGCGGTGTCGAGAAAATTCACGCCATGGCCGAAGGCGTAGTCGAGCTGCGCATGGCCGTCGGCCTCGTCATTCTGCTGGCCCCATGTCATGGTGCCGAGGCAGATCGCCGAAACCTTCAGGTCAGTGCGGCCGAGGCGGCGCAGCTCCATGACGTTGATCCTCGCAGCGGTCAGACGAGCCGCGACTGCTCCAGCGCGGCCGCGATGAAGCTCGCAAACAGCGGATGCGGCTCGAAGGGACGGGATTTGAGCTCGGGGTGGAACTGCACCCCGATGAACCAGGGGTGGCCTTCGAGCTCGATCGTCTCGGGCAGGAGCCCGTCGGGCGAAAGGCCCGCGAAGATCAGCCCCTTTTCGGCGAGCGTCCTGCGATAGGCGGTGTTGACCTCGTAGCGATGGCGATGCCGCTCGGAAATCTCGGTGTCGCCGTAGATCGACGCGATCTTCGAGCCCGGTTCGAGGCGCGCCTTGTAGGCGCCGAGCCGCATGGTGCCGCCAAGATCGCTGCCGGCCGCGCGGATTTCGAGCTCGTTGCCGCGCATCCATTCCGTCATCAGGCCGACGACGGGCTCGCTGGTCGGGCCGAATTCGGTGGAGTTGGCGTTTTCGACATGGGCGAGCGCGCGCGCCGCCTCGATCACAGCCATCTGCATGCCGAAGCAGATGCCGAAATAGGGCACGCGCCGCTCGCGCGCGAAGCGCGCCGCGAGGATCTTGCCTTCGGCGCCGCGCTGGCCGAAGCCGCCCGGCACCAGAATCCCGTGGACGTGATCGAGGTGGGCGGCGGGATCGTCGCTCTCGAAGATTTCCGATTCGATCCAGTCGATGCGGACGTTGACCCGATTCGCCATGCCGCCGTGGGCGAGCGCCTCGATCAGCGACTTGTAGGCGTCCTTGAGGCCCGTGTATTTGCCGACGATGGCGATCGTCACTTCGCCTTCGGGATTGGCGACCCGCTCCATCACCGCGTTCCAGCGGCTCATGTCGGGCTTGGGCGCGGGCTCGATGCCGAAGGCGGCGAGCACCTCCTGGTCGAGGCCGGCGGCGTGGTAGGCCCGCGGCACGTCATAAATCGACTCGACGTCGCGCGCCTCGATCACCGCGCTCTCGCGCACGTTGCAGAACAGGCCGAGCTTGCGCCGCTCCTCGCGCGGGATCTCGCGGTCGGTGCGGCAGAGCAGAATCTGCGGCTGGACGCCGATCGAGCGCAGCTCCTTGACCGAATGCTGGGTCGGCTTGGTCTTGAGTTCGCCGGCGCTCGGAATATAGGGCAGCAGCGTCAGATGGATGTAAATGGCGTGGCCGCGCGGCAGGTCGTTGCCGAGCTGCCGGATCGCCTCGAAGAACGGCAGCGCCTCGATGTCTCCGACCGTGCCGCCGATCTCGACCAGCACGAAGTCGATCCCGTCATTGCCGGCGAGCACGAAATCCTTGATGGCGTTGGTGACGTGCGGAATGACCTGCACCGTCGCGCCGAGATAGTCGCCGCGCCGTTCCTTGGCGATGATGTCCTGATAGATGCGGCCGGTGGTGATGTTGTCGTCGCGCATCGCCGGCCGGCCGGTGAAGCGCTCGTAATGGCCGAGGTCGAGGTCAGTCTCGGCGCCGTCGTCGGTGACGAACACTTCGCCGTGCTGATAGGGGCTCATCGTCCCCGGGTCGATGTTGAGATAGGGGTCGAGCTTGCGCAGGCGGACCGTATAGCCGCGCGCCTGAAGCAGCGCGCCGAGCGCCGCTGAAGCGAGACCCTTGCCGAGCGAAGACACCACGCCGCCGGTGATGAAGATGTACCGCGCCATGGGCCCCGAGCTTTATCCGAGTTTCGTTGCCGGCGGAAGCGCAAACCTTCCGCCTTTCGATCGTTTTACAGCCGCCTTTTCAGACGGTTTCATTGTCTGTCTGTCGCGCGCCGGGCGTCTTCAAACTTGAAGCAAGCGCTTCAAGCTCCTGTTCGACCCGCCAGCCGGCGGCTTTCGCCAGAAGCCCCCGCCTCAGCGCCCCGCCGGCGGCGTCGACTGGCGCTGATTCTCCATCTGGCGCAGCTGGTCGAGCAGGCTGCCGCCTTGCGGCGGGGTCGCGGGCTCGGCCGGCGCGCTCTGGGCCGGCGGCGCCTTCACGATCGTCGACGGACCGTGCGAGAATTTGGCCAGCATGGTCAGGCTGAGGCTGGTGACGAAGAACAGAGTGCCGAGGATGGCCGTCGCCCGCGTCAGGACATTGGCCTGCCCGCGTCCCGTCATGAAGCCGCCGCCGCCGCCGACGCCGAGCGCGCCGCCTTCGGACCGCTGGAGCAGCACGGTCACGACGAGCGCGACCACGATCATGAGGTGGATGACGATCAGAACCGTCTGCATCGAAACTCTCTGCTCGCGCGAGAACCCCTCCTCGCGCATCAAACCATGAAATAAGGCGCGAAAACGGCTTCGGCGAGCCGCATTCCGCGCCGGTCGCCCGCGCTTTTACACGCCCGCGCGGCGCAGGGCCAGAGTTTTCGCCAGATCCGCGCCGGCGCTCAGGAGGCGACGCGCAAATCGCGATAGACGCTGGCGATGCCCATGAAATCCCTGGCGGTCAGGCTCGCGCCGCCGACAAGCGCGCCGTCGACGTTCGGCACGCGCATCAGCTCGGCGGCGTTGGACGGCTTGACCGAGCCGCCGTAGAGAATGCGGATGCGGTCGCGCACGCCCGAAAGGTCCGCCTCGAGCCGCTCGCGGATGAAGCGATGCATCTCGGCGATGTCCTTCAGCGTCGGCGTCAGTCCGGTGCCGATCGCCCAGACGGGCTCATAGGCGATCACCAGCGTCTCGGGGGTCGCCTCTCCGGGCACGGAGCCGGTGAGCTGCGAGCCGACGATGGCCATGGCGTCGCCCGCCTCCCGTTCGGCCCGGGTCTCGCCGACGCAGACGATGGCGGTCAGGCCGGCGCGGAAGGCGGCGCGCGTCTTTTCGCGGACGGAGGCGTTGCCCTCATTGTGGCCGGCGCGGCGCTCCGAATGGCCGAGAATGACATAGGAGGCCCCGGCGTCCTTCAGCATTTCGGCGGAGACGTCGCCGGTGAACGGCCCGTTCGGCGCGCCATGGCAGTGCTGGCCGCCGAGGCCGACGCCCGCCGCCTCGCAACTCGCGACGGCCGCCATCAGCAGCGTGGCCGGAAGGCACAGCACGACCTCGGCCTCGCCGGCCTCGCCGGCCGCCGTCGCGGCGCAGATCTTGTCCGCTTCGGCGAGATCCTTGCGCAGACCGTTCATCTTCCAGTTTCCGGCGACGAGCGGGCGACGCTCGGACCGTGAAAGCCATTCTGTCATCAAGAAGCGTCCGGCGTTGAGGCCCCGTCCGGGGCCGCAGATGCGTTGCAAGCGTCCGCCCACCTTCTTATAGTCCCGGCCGATTTTGTAAATGCGCGGCCGAGGTTCGGCTCGGCGCGTTTGTGGCGCAGGCTTGCGGAAAGACCCGAACGGACATGCTTGAATCGATGCGCGCCGCGACGCAGGGCCTGATCGGCCGCGGCGTCATGACCATTGTCCTCGGGCTCATCATTCTGAGCTTCGCGATCTGGGGCGTCGGCGACGTGTTCCGCGGCTTCGGGGCGAACAAGCTCGCGGAGGTGGGCAAGGAGGAGGTCACGACCGAAAGCTTCCGGGCGGCCTATCAGACCGAGCTGCAGCGGCTCCAGCGCCAGTCGAAGCGCGCCGTGACCAATGAGGAGGCGCGCCGCTTCGGCCTCGACCGCCAGGTGCTGTCCCGCCTCGTCAGCGAAGCCGTGCTGAACGAGGAGACGTCCTCTCTGCGCCTCGCCATGAGCGACGACGAGATTGCGCGTCTGATCGCGCAGGACCCGTCCTTCAAGGGCGTGAACGGCCAGTTCGACCGCGCCCGCTTCGTCGAGCTTCTGCGCGACAACGGCTTCACCGAAAAGAGCTATGTGCGCGCGCAGCGCGGCGTCTATCTGCGGCAGGAGCTCGTCGACGCCATGACGCACGGGCTCGCCCTGCCGAACGCCATGCTCGACGCGATTCACCGCTACCAGAGCGAGGCCCGCTCGGTCGATTATGTCGTGGTTCCCGCTCCGCCCCCGGCCGACGTCGCGCTCCCGCCTGAAGCAGAGCTGCGCAAGTTTTACGACGAGCGCAAGAGCGCCTACGCCGCGCCCGAGCTGCGCAGCGTCGTGACGCTCGCGCTGACGCCCGAGACCGCGGCGAAGCCCGAACTGGTGACGGAGGCGGACGCGCGCCGCCGCTATGACGAAATCAGGAACGAGCGTTTCGGCTCGCCCGAAAAACGCGAGGTCGACCAGCTCTTCTTCGCGGACGCCGCCGCCGCCAAAGCCGCGCGCGACAGGCTCGACGCGGGCGCGAGCTTCGAGGACGTCGTCGCGCAGGCCGGCCGCAAGATGGACGACGTGTCGCTCGGCCTCGTCACGCGCGCGCAGATCGTCGATCCGGCCGCCGCCGAAGTCGCCTTCTCGCTTCCGGAAGGCGCCGTGAGCGCGCCCGTCAAAACGGGTTTCGGCACGGTGCTCCTGCGCGTCTCGGCGATTTCGCCCTCGACCGTGCGGCCCTTCGAGGAGGTGGAGGCGGAGGTCAGGAAAGATGTCGCGATCGCGCGCGCGCGTCCCGAGATCGCCCGCATCCATGACGTGATCGAGGACCAGCGCGCCTCGGGCCACACGCTCGCCGAGGCCGCGAAGGCGGCCGGGCTCGAGCCCCGCACGATCGACTCCGTCGACGCGACGGGCAAGGACAAATCCGGCGCCGAGGTCGCGGGCCTCGTCAACGGCCCCGCCCTGCTCAAGGCGGTCTTCGCCTCGGACGTCGGCGTCGACAATGAAACCCTGAGCCTGCCTGAGGGGGGCTATCAGTGGTTCGAGGTGGCGCGCGTCGACAAGGCGCGCCAACGCAGCTTCGAGGAGGCCCGCGCCGAGGTCGAAAAGGACTGGCGCGCGCAGGAGAGCGAACGCCTGACGGGCGCGCGGGCGGCCGATCTCGTCAAGAAGATCGAAGGCGGCGAGGCGATGGCGAAAGTCGCCTCGGACGCCGGCCTCGCGCTGAAGCGCGCCGACGGCGTGACACGCGGCGGCGGCGGCGAGTTTCCGCAACCCGCGGTCGCGCAGCTTTTCAACGTCCCGGTCGGCGGGGCGGGAGCGGCGAGCGTCGGCGCCGACGACCGGCTGGTGTTCAAGGTCACAGGATCGACGATGCCGCCGATGGACGCCAACGCCCCGATGCTGGCGGCGATCCGCGATCAGGTGATGCGGTCCTATCTCGACGACCTCGTCGCCGAATATCTCTCCGCGGCGCAGACGCGGCTGGGCGTCCGTGTCAACCCGCAGGCCTTCGCCGCCGCCACCGGCGCGCAAAACTTCTGACAGCCGACAAAGAGCCGATCTCATGGACCAGCCCGCTCACGCGGATCTCGCCGCGGCCTATGCGGCCGGCCGGCCGTCGCTCGTTTCGGCGCGGCTGATCGCCGACCTCGAAACGCCCGTCTCGGCTTTCCTGAAGCTGTCGAAGACGCGCCCGGGCCGCGTCTTTCTGCTCGAATCGGTCGAGGGCGGCGCGGCGCGCGGCCGCTATTCGATGATCGGCCTCGATCCCGACGTGCTCTGGCGCGCTTTTGGCGCGCGCGCCGAGATCAACCGGAGCGCGCTGCGCGACGCTGACGCCTATGAGCCCTGCCCCGAGCCCCCGCTCGCCGCGCTGCGCGCCCTGATCGCCCAGTCGGCGATCGAGGCTCAGGAGGGGCTCCCGCCGATGGCGGCCGGGGTCTTCGGCTATCTCGGCTATGACATGGCGCGCCAGATGGAGCGCCTGCCCGCCGCCAAGCCCGATCCGATCGGCGTGCCTGACGCGATGATGATGCGCCCGACGGTCATGGTCGTGTTCGATTCGGTGCGCGAGGAGATTTTCGTGGTGACGCCGCTGCGGCCGGCGGAGGGCGTCGCCTTCCTCGCCGCGCTGGAGCTTGCGCGTGAGCGCATCGACGCCGTCGCCGTGACGCTCGAAGGCCCGCTCGAGCATGACTGGGCGCCGGCCGACCCCACGCTGACGGCCGCCCCTCCCGTCTCGAACACCACGCAGGGGCGTTTCCGCGAGATGGTCGAGCGCGCCAAGGAATATATCCGCGCCGGCGATATTTTTCAGGTCGTGCTGTCGCAGCGCTTCTCGACGCCTTTCGCCCTGCATCCTTTCGCGCTCTATCGTGCGTTGCGTCGGGTCAATCCCTCCCCGTTTCTCTCCTATCTCGACTTCGGGCCGTTCCAGATCGTTTGCTCCAGCCCCGAGATTCTGGTCCGGCTGCGCGACGGCAAGGTCACGATCCGCCCCATCGCCGGCACGCGCTGGCGCGGCCGCACCAAGGCCGAGGACGAGGCGCTGGCGCAGGACCTCCTCGCCGACGAGAAAGAGCGCGCCGAGCATCTGATGCTGCTTGACCTCGGCCGCAACGACGTCGGCCGCGTCTCGGAGATCGGCACGGTCACGGCGACCGACCAGTTCGTGATCGAGCGCTACAGCCATGTCATGCATATCGTCTCGAACGTCGAGGGGCGGCTGCGGGCGGGCCTCGACGCCATCGACGCGCTCTGCGCCGGCTTTCCCGCCGGCACCGTCTCCGGCGCGCCGAAGGTGCGCGCCATGGAGATCATCGACGAGCTCGAGGCCGACAAGCGCGGCGTCTACGGCGGCTGCATCGGCTATTTCGGCGCCGCCGGCGAAATGGACACCTGCATCATCCTGCGCACGGCGGTGGTGAAGGACTGCGTGATGCATGTGCAGGCGGGCGCGGGCGTCGTCTATGACAGCGACCCGGCCTATGAGCAGCGCGAATGCGTGAACAAATCGGCCGCGCTGTTTCGCGCCGCCGACGAGGCGGTCCGCTTCGCGAGCCAGGCGCGGCGCGGCCAGTAGGGCTCAGGCCGTGATCTCGAGCGCGACGCGGCCGACATGGCTCCGGCCATATTCGTCGACCGCCTCGACCGTCAGCCGGTGCGCGCCGGGCGCGAGTCCCGCCGGCAGCCGCGCTGTCCAGACATGCGACGAGACGGCGGGCCTGACCCAGGGCTTGATCGTCGACGCATAGCGTCCGTAAAGCTCCTCGATATGAGGGTCGGTCCGCGCGACCCGCGCCATCGGGCGCGCCGCGCCGTCGCCGATCCTGTAGGAGAGCCGCGTTCTGGGGCCGCCGTCGAAAAAATTGACGACCAGCGTAGCGTCGCGGCCGCCGCGACCTCCTGCGAAATCGGCGAGGAGAGGAGCCGCCCGGGCCGGAAGTCGCGATAAAGCTCCTTTTCGCGGTGGAAGGCGCCTTCGACCATGATCCGCATCTGTCGGTCGGCCGGCGCGCTCGCCGGGACGAAACGGGTCTGATAGGCCGCGCCGTCGACCGACAGCACATGATAGCCGTTGGGGCTGCCGTCGCGGCTGTCGGCGCAGGCGATCCCGCGCGAATCGAGCGGCCCGCTCCACCATGAGCCTGAAACCGTCGTCAGCACATGGTGATGATGCGGGAGAAATCTGTCCGGCGCGCCTTCGGGCGTCAAATAATGATGCTCGGTCGTATGAGTGTGGCCCGAGAAGCTGACGCTCGGCCGGCCTTCGAGCAGGCGCAGGAAGGCGTCGCGGTCGGCCGTGTTGCGGCCCGGATGGTCCGGATCGACGTAGCAGCGCAGGGGAATGTGCATGACCGCGACGACGAGCTTTTCGCGCGGCGTTTCGGCGAGGACATTGGCGACGAAGGCGAGCTGCTCCTCGCCGAGCCGCCCGACATATCCGCCCTTCGCGCGCGGCTGCGCCGGATCGGCGCCGAGATAGTCCACATTGTCGAGCATCAGAAACAGGGCGTCGCCATGCTCGAAGGCGCGCCAGGCGGGCCCGAACGCACGCTTGAAGGTCTCGCGGCTCCAGCGCCGGCCGGGACTTTCGTAATTGAGGTCGTGATTGCCGCCGACGCTGAACCAGGGCACGCCGATCTGCGCCAGCAGATGAGCGCAGCGCGGATAGAACGAAAGATCGTCGCAGGCGACGTCGCCGGCCGTCACGCCGAAGGCCGCGTCGGCGCCGATGAGGTCGTTCACCACGTCGTCGCGGACATAGGCGACTTCGGTCTCGCTCTCGGGCTGCGGGTCGGCGAACATCAAAACGTCGAAGCGCGTCCGGCGCGGGCGGCGGCGCAGCCCGAAATCGACGGAGGGCGGCAGCGGTCCCGTCGGCGCGAGGCCGGGGTAGGTGAAGCCGAAGCGCTCCGGCGTGCCCTGCGGGCTGTGGAGATAATAGGCCTGCGGCAGCATGGTCGCCGCGTCGACCGGCGCCGCGAAGCCGTCGGGCGCGATGACGAAGATCGCGCACTCGTCGTCCGCGCCCCGCCCCTGCGGAAACGGCAGGACATAGACCCCTTGCGCGTCGGTCCGCGCGACGTCGCGCCCGTTCGAGACGAGGACGTTGGAGAGCCCCGCGCCCGTCGCGCCTTCGGCGTCGATCTCGCGCACGAGGCCGCGGATGGCGGGGGCGGCGTTGGCCGCCGTTTCGCCGCGCGCCCCGCCCGCCGCGGCGAGGCTTCCGGCGCCGATCATCAGTTCGCGCCGCGACATGTTGGAAAGACGTGCGGACGGATCGGTCATGGCCGCGAGCCCCGGGAACGACGCACAGCCATTACCTTCTTTCGCGTGACGGCGATGCGACAAAAACGTCGCGGCCTTGACCTCGCCGGCCGCGCGCCGCAAAAGAACCGCTCGAACGGAAAGCGGCGCGCGTGACCTCGATCCTGCTCATCGACAATTACGACAGCTTCACCTGGAATCTCGTCCATGGCCTCGGCGGCCTCGGCGCCGAGATTTCCGTGCGCCGCAACGACGAGGTGAGCGTGGAGCAGGCGCTGGAGACCGCGCCCGACGCCATCGTGCTCTCGCCCGGGCCCTGCGGGCCGGCGGAGGCCGGCATCTGCCTCGACCTTATCAGGGCCGCGGCGCCGACGGTGCCGATTTTCGGCGTCTGCCTCGGACATCAGGCGCTGGGCGAGGCGTTCGGCGGCGAAGTCGTCCGCGCGCCGGTCCCGGTGCATGGCAAGCTCGCGCTGATCGAGCATCAGGGCGAAACCCTGTTTCATGGCGTCAACGGCCCGTTCCACGCGGTGCGCTATCATTCGCTCGTGGTGCGGGCCGAGACCGCGCCGGCGGACTTCAGGATCACCGCCTGGACCGACGGGCTGGTCATGGCCATGTCGCACAGGCGCTTCCCGGCCCATGGCGTGCAGTTTCATCCCGAGAGCATCGCCTCGGAGCATGGCGCGCGCATCTTCGACAATTTTCTCACCCTCGCGGCGCGCTGGAACGAACGCCGCCGCCTGCCTGCGGCCTGAGGCGCGCATGAACGCCCTGAAGCCGCTCATCGTCAGACTCGCCGCGGGCGCGCGCCTGACGCGCGACGAAGCCGCGCAGGCCTTCGAGCATATTTTTGCGGGCGAGGCGACGCAGGCCCAGATCGGCGCGCTGCTGATGGCGCTGCGCCTGCGCGGCGAAACCATCGATGAAATCGTCGGCGCGGTTCTCGCGCTGCGCGCGCGCATGCGGCGCGTGCGCGCGCCTGAAGGCGCGATCGACATCGTCGGCACCGGCGGCGACGGCCACGGCACCTTCAACGTCTCGACCTTCGCCGCCATCGTCGTGGCGGCCTGCGGCGTGCCCGTGGCCAAGCACGGCAACCGCGCGGCTTCGTCTCTTTCCGGTTCGAGCGACGTCCTGTCCGCGCTCGGCGTGCGCGTCGGGCTCGAACCCGACGAGGTCGAGGCCTGCCTCGAGACGGCGGGCCTCGCCTTCATGAGCGCGCAGGCGCATCATGCGGCGATGCGCCATGCGGCCGGCGCGCGGGCGGAGCTTGGGCTTCGCACCATCTTCAATCTCATAGGGCCGCTGTCGAACCCGGCCGAAGTCAGGCTTCAGCTGCTCGGCGTCTATTCGCGCGACTGGCTGGCGCCTCTCGCCGACGCGCTGCGGACGCTCGGCGCGCGGCGCGTCTGGGTCGTGCACGGCTCCGACGGGCTCGACGAGGCGACGCTGACCGGCCCGACCTTCGTCACCGCGCTCGAAGACGGCGCGATCCGCTCCTTCGAGATCACGCCGGAGGACGCCGGCCTGAAGCGCGCCGCCCTCTCCGAGCTCAAGGGCGGCTCGCCCGACTTCAACGCCGCCGCCCTGCGCGCCGCGCTCGACGGCCACAGATCGGCCTATCGCGACATCGCCGTCCTCAACGCCGCGGCGGCGCTCGTCGTCGCGGGGCGGGCCGACGACCTGCGCGGCGGGGCTGAACTCGCCGCCGCGGCCATTGACGAAGGACGCGCAGCCGCTACGCTGCAAAAGCTCGTCGCGGCGTCCCGGAAAACAGACTCGACGGACGCCGCCGCGGCGGCCGGGTGACGGGCGGCTTCGCCATGACCGACATATTGAAGAGCATCGAAGCCTACAAACGGCGCGAGATCGCGCAGGCGAAGGTTCGCATGCCGTTCGAGACGCTCGCGCGCCAGGCGCATGACCGCGATCCGCCGCGCGGCTTCGTCAAGGCGATCGAGGCGCGCCATGCCGTCAACCAGCTTGCGCTCATCGCCGAAATCAAGAAAGCGAGCCCGTCCAAGGGACTGATCCGCGCCGACTTCGACCCGCCGGCGCTGGCGAAGGCCTATGAGGAGGGCGGCGCGGCCTGCCTTTCGGTCCTGACCGACGGACCCTCGTTCCAGGGCGATCTCGACTATCTCGACGCCGCCCGCGGCGCAGTCCGCCTCCCCTGCCTGCGCAAGGATTTTCTGTTCGACCCTTATCAGGTCTATGAGGCGCGCGCCTTTGGCGCCGACTGCATCCTGATCATCATGGCCTGCGTCGACGACGAGGCCGCAAGCGCCCTGACGCGCGCGGCGCACGACCTTGCGATGGACATTCTCGTCGAGGCCCATGACGAAGCCGAGCTCATGCGCGCCCTGCGGCTCGAGACGCGCCTCGTCGGGATCAACAATCGCGACCTGCGCAGCTTCGACACGCGGCTCGAAACCACCGAGACGCTCTCGGCCAAGGTTCCTTCCGACCGCATTCTGGTCAGCGAGAGCGGCATCTTCACCCATGACGACTGCCTGAGGCTCAAGACGCATGGCGTCTCGACCTTTCTGGTCGGAGAAAGCCTGATGCGCCAAAAGGACGTCGCCGCCGCGACCAGACTGCTCCTCGTCGGCGAGCTTGCGCCGTCGCACGCCCGACATGCGCACGGGCCATGACCGTGACGGAGCCGAAGCTGTCCCATCTCGCGCCTGGCGGCGAAGCCGCCATGGTCGACGTCGCGGACAAGGCGACGACGACGCGCGTCGCCGAGGCGCGCGGACGTATCGTCATGGAGCCGCAGACCCTGGCGCTCGCCGTTTCGGGAAATGCGAAAAAGGGCGACGTCTTCGCCGCGGCGCGCATCGCCGGCGTCATGGCCGCCAAGAAAACCCACGAGCTGATTCCGCTGTGCCACTCGATCGCCCTGTCGAACGTCTCGATCGATCTTGCGCCTGATCCGGACCTGCCCGGCGTGAGGGTCGCCGCGCGCGCGAAAACGGTCGGCCGGACCGGCGTGGAGATGGAGGCGCTGACGGCCGTCTCGGTCGCTTGCCTCACGCTCTACGACATGCTGAAGGCGGTCGATCGCGGCATGCGGATCGAGGGCGTCGAGCTTGTCGAGAAGACCGGCGGCAAATCGGGCGACTGGCGCCGGAGCGCCGCGGATTGACCGAGGCGCCGAAGCGGGACGAAAGGCTCAGCGTCGACGAAGCCCTTCGCCGCATTCTCGACCGCGTTTCGACGACGCCCCTTACGGAAATGACCCCGCTTTCGGCGGCGCTCGGGCGCACGCTCGCCGCCGATCTCGCCGCGTTGCGGACGCAGCCGCCCTTCGCCGTTTCGGCCATGGACGGCTACGCCGTGCGCAGCGCCGACCTCTCCGCCCTCCCCGTCCGCCTGCGCCAGATCGGCGAAAGCGCGGCGGGCCATGGATTTGCGGGCGACGTCGGCCCGGGCGAGACCGTGCGCATCTTCACCGGCGCGCCTGTCCCGACGGGCGCCGACGCGATCCTGATTCAGGAAAACGCGCGTCGCGTCGACGGGTGGGTCGAGCCGACGCGCCCCGTCGCGGCGGGCCTTTATGTACGGCGCGCCGGGATCGATTTTTCCGAAGGCGAGGTCTTGCTCTCGAAGGGAACGCGGCTCTCGCCGGGGGCCATCGCCCTCGCCGCGGCGATGAACCACGCCGCGGCCCCGGTTTCGCGCCGGCCGCGCGTCGCGATCCTTGCGACCGGCGACGAGCTCGCCCTGCCGGGCGAGGCCGCGCGCGCCGATCAGATCGTGTCCTCGAACGTCTACGCCGTCGCCGCGCTCGTCGAGGAGGCGGGCGGCGAGCCGCTCGACCTCGGCCTCGCGCCTGACGACCTCGACGCGCTCGACGCGGCGATCGCCCGCGCGAAAAGCCTCGACTGCGACGTGCTCGTGACGAGCGGCGGCGCTTCGGTCGGAGATCATGATCTCGTGCGGCCCGCCCTCGAGCGCGCGGGCATGACGCTCGACTTCTGGCGCATCCGCCTGCGGCCCGGCGCGCCGCTCCTTTTCGGCGGGCTCGGCCGCATGTCGGTCCTTGGCCTGCCTGGCAATCCGGTGTCGGCCATCGTCGGCGCGATCCTGTTCCTGCGCCCGCTCGTTCGCGCGCTGTCGGGCGACCCCCAGGCCGGCGCCGACCGGAGCGACGCGGCGATTCTCGGCGCGGACGTCGGCGCCAACGACCTCCGGCAGGATTTTCTGCGCGCGACGCTCGCGCCGCAGCCGAACGGACCCCCGGTGGCGACGCCCTTTTCGTCGCAGGATTCGTCCCTGCTGAGCGTGCTGGCCAAGGCGCAGTGCCTGATCGTTCGCCCCTCCGAGGCGCCTCAGGCCAGGGCGGGCGACCCCTGCCGGATTCTGCGCATTCCGGGCGTCGCATGACCATGGCCGAGAGCGATTGACAACACGGGCGTCGTCAGTTCAATTTCGCCCCGCTTAAGGCTTTGATAAAGATTTGAAGCGACTAGTCTTCGTCCGATTCGCACGAACCTCTTTGTCTCTCCCTGCGGCTGTCGCCCTTCCCGGAAAGCTTCCGCATCGCGTCGAATATCGCCCATGCCGGCGGCGTTTGCCCGATCCGCCACACCCTTCGCGTGTCCGCAGCACTGGCGCCGCGGCCGCAGAACCCTCCATCGCCTTGGGGTGAATCATGAACTTTTCAATGTCTCAACGGCTGCTGTCCGAGTTTCTCGGCACCTTCTGGCTGGTGTTCGGCGGCTGCGGCAGCGCCGTTCTCGCCGCCGCGTTCCCCGAGCTCGGCGTCGGCTTCGTCGGCGTCGCCTTCGCGTTCGGCCTGACCGTGCTGACCATGGTCTATGCGGTGGGCCCGATCTCGGGCGGTCATTTCAACCCGGCCGTGACGATCGGGCTGTGGGCCGGCGACCGTATTTCATTCGGCATCGTCATTCCCTACATCGTCGTGCAGGTCGCCGGCGCGATCGCCGCCGCGGCGGTGCTTTATCTGGTGGCTTCCGGCAAGCCCGGCTTCGAGCTCGGAGGCTTCGCCTCCAACGGCTACGGCGAGTTGAGCCCAGGACATTACCCGCTGCTCTCCTGCATCGTGATCGAGTCGGTGCTGACCTTCTTCTTCCTGTTCGTCATTCTCGGCGCGACCGCCCCTTCGGCGCCGGCGGGCTTCGCCGGCATCGCGATCGGTCTCGCGCTGACGCTCATTCACCTGATTTCGATCCCGGTCACGAACACCTCGGTCAATCCCGCGCGCAGCACGGGACCGGCCCTGTTCGCGGGCATGGCTCACATCCAGCAGCTCTGGATGTTCTGGGTCGCGCCGTTCGCCGGCGCCATCGTCGCCGGCGTGCTCTCGCGCTATGTCTACAAGCCGGCGCGCTGACGTCTCGCACGCTCAAGCCATTTCGCAACGAGCCCGCCGCGTCGCCGCGGCGGGCTTTTTCGTCGCGGCGCGTCCTCCGCGCCAGACAATGACATCGAGGGATGGGAACTCGCCGACGCCGAACGGGCGCCGACGATCGGGCCCGGCTTCGTTCGAAGCCCGGCCGTTTGGCGGGCCCTCGACCGGGAAGCGTTTCGGAACCGGCGTCAGCCTTCGTCCGCAAGGCCCTCGCCGTCGCCCGCCTCAGTCCGGGGCGTCTCAGGCTCTTCTCCGTCTTCGAGCGGGTCTTCGTCAGCGGCGAGCGCCTCGGCGTCGTTTGGCTGAGGCACCAGGAAGCCGGACGGCAGCCTCCCGTCGAACAGGCCTGCGCCCTTGAGCTCTTCGAGCCCCGGGAGATCGGTGACGGCCTCAAGGCCGAAATGGATCAGGAAGTCCGTCGTGGTGCCATAGGTCAGGGGCCGGCCCGGGGCGCGGCGGCGGCCGCGCAGACGCACCCATCCGGTTTCGAGCAGCACGTCGAGCGTGCCCTTCGAGATGGCCACGCCGCGAATCTCTTCGATCTCGGCGCGCGTCACGGGTTGATGATAGGCGACGATCGCCAGCGTCTCCAAAGCCGCGCGCGACAGGCGCTTCGGCTCGCCCTCCGCTCCGGCGAGCAGCCAGGCAAGATCAGTCGCCGTGCGAAACAGCCATTTGCCGCCGACGCGCACGAGATTGACGCCGCGCGCGGCATAGGCGGATTTGAGGCTGTCGAGCACGGCGGCGGCTTCGACGCCGCGCGGCAGCCGCTTCTGGATATCCTCGGCCGAAAGCGGTTCGCGCGCCGCAAACAGAAGCGCTTCGGCGATGCGCGCCGCGTCCATGAGGGCCGCGGCTTCGGCGCCGGCAAGATCACGCGCGTCGTCCTGCGCCGCGGGAAACAGTCTGGCGATTTCGCCCATGTCCGCGAAAGGCCTCCCGACCGTCATTCGGAGCCGGCGGGCGCGCGGGCGCGTTCCGGCGTCTTGATCCACAGGGGCGCGAAGGGCGCGTCCTGACGCAGGAGAATGACGCCTTCGCGCGCCATTTCGAGCGAGGCTGAAAGAGTCGAGGCGCGCACCGTGCGCCGCATCCCGGGGCTCACGCAGAAGGCGATCAGAAATCCGTCGAGCTCGGTCCAGTCCACAGCCTGGCCGATCAACCGTTCGAGCTCCTCGCGCGCCTGCGCCAGCGACCAGACGAAGCGCTGCTTCAGCGTGACGCGCGTCAGCGCCTGCTTCTGGCGCCGCTGCGCATAGGCCGCCAGAAGATCGAACAGGCTCGCGCGCCATTGCGGCGCGCCGCCCGGATCGACGATTTCGGGCCGCCCGCGCGCAAACACGTCCCTGCCAAGCCGCGGTCTGGCGACCAGCGCCTCGGCGGCCGCCCGGATCGCTTCAAGGCGGCGCAGGCGCAGCGCAAGCGCTTCGGCGAGATCTTCGGCCTCGGGCTCCTCGCCCTTTTCAGCGCGGGGAAGCAGCAGGCGCGACTTCAGATAGGCGAGCCAGGCCGCCATCACCAGATAATCGGCGGCGAGTTCGAGACGAAGACTGCGCGCCGCTTCGATGAATTCGAGATATTGCTCGGCGAGCGCGAGCACGGAAATTTTTTCGAGGTCGACCTTCTGGCGACGGGCGAGGTCAAGCAACAGGTCAAGAGGCCCTTCAAACCCCTCGACGTCGACCCTGAACGGCCCGGCGTCTTCGCCGGCGCGCTCGTCGTCCTCGAAATCCGCCTCCAATCCGGCCGTCCTCTCCGCTGTCTCCGTTCTTTCGAGAATGCCCCGAACAGGCGAAGCTTCGCAAGCGCCGCGCCGCGGCTTATCCCCGGCCCCGACGGGCCGCGCCCGTTCCCGCATTCAGTCCGGCGTCCGGCGCTAGTTCCTGGCGACGAAGCAGGCCCCGCCGGCGCCCTGGACTTTCTGACAGAGAGCCGTCGCCTCGGCTTTCGTCAGGCCGACGGAGCGCACGCGATAGACGGTCTTGTCGCCGCTCGTCGCCTTGTGAATGGTCGGACGGAAGCCGGAAACGAGGCCGCCATACTTCTTCACGAGCCGCGCCTGGATTTCGCGCGCCTCCGCCTCCGACGACGGCGCGGCGAGCTGAGCCGCCCAGCCGCCTGCGCTCTCGGCCTGCGGCGCGGCGGGCCTGGCCTCCGCAACCTTGGGCGCGGCCGTGCGCGCCGCGGGTTTGGCGGCCTCGGCGGGGGCGCCGGACACCACCGATCCGTCAGGGCGCACCGAGATCGTCTTGACCTTTTTCGGCTCGATCAGGCTCGCGATGCTCATCTGTTCGCCCGACGCCTCGGGCGCATGCGCCGGCGTTCTCGCCGGGCTCGCGTTCGAGCCGTTCATGCCGATCACCCGCGGCGCGCGCTCCGGCATCTGCGAAAGGTCGACCGGCTGCTCCGCGCCGTCCGCGACGGCCACGGGCTGGGCCTGCGGCGTGCGGTCGAGGATCGAAGGATCGTCCTTCTGGGAGTCGCCCGCGCCACTGTTCTCGGGCTGGATCTTCACCGGTCCGTCATGTGGCCTGATCATCGCGATCTGCGTCGGCCCGGATCCGCGCAGCGCGAAGGTTGCGCCGACCCCGAGCACGCCCGCGAGAACGACGGCCGCCATGATATAAAGCGGACGGCGCGAGCGCGGCTCGCGCGGCGAATCCGCCTCGGGCGGCGCGCCGTAACGCTGATCGTCCTGATAGCGCCAGTCGTCCTGATCGAAGATCGGCGGATATTCCGGATAATCGTCTTCGGGCTCGGCCGGATGCGGCGGCTGCGCGCCGCGGGCATAGGGCGCATGCGCCGCGGAACGCGCGTCGTCGGGCCGCGGCGCGTGGCGGGGGGTCGGCGCCGGCTCGTCGAAATCTCCGAAATCCTGACGTTCAAACCGCTGGCGTTCAAAGCCTTGGCCGGGAAACCCCTGGCCGAAGTTTTGGGAGGCGGGAGCCTGGCCGCCGAAGTCATGCGGGCCGCGCGTGGGCCGCGGCGTGAAGCCGTCGTCGAAATTGTCATCCTCGGGGGCTGCCGGGCGACGGCGTCCGAGCGGGGCGGCCCGGCCGGAGGCGCGCTCGTCAAAGCGCGGCGCGCGCAGCGCACGATAGTCGAAATCAGGCTCGGGCTCGGGCTCGGAACGCCCCCAGTCGTCATGGAGACGATCGGGATGGAGACGATCGGGATGGACGCGCCCGGGCGCGTCGTCATAGGCTCCGGCGCGACGTGGCGGCGTCCGCTCGAACACCGCCTTATAGGGGTCTTCGCGCTCGCCGGAGAGACGGGCGAGTTCGGCGAGCGGATCGTTTTCGGCGCGTCCGCTCTGCGTCGTCTGCCGCAGGCGACGTTCAAACTGCTCGAGGTCGATCATCGGACGCTGCTTGGCGACTGTTTCGCGCATATTCATCACACCTCCCGCCGCCCTCACGCGACGCGGTCAAATCATCTCGGGCTCAAGCCGACGCGTCGCAGCGCCGGGAGCAAAGCCCCGGTTTCGCATCCGCCCGGCGCGCCGCGCGGCGAAGATCCGCCTGACGCCAGGCTGAAGAAAGGCGCGCTTCGGCGTCCTGCGCTCAAACTATGCTCGACCACCGGCCGACGCGCGCGCCGGCTCGACTTTCAACCGACAGTCACGCGTGGCCATCTGGCCGTTGAAGCGACCGGGACCGGTCATTCTAACGCATTTCATCTGGCGCGTTCACGCCAAGAACGCCGAGGCCCGCAGCCAAAACATTGGCCAATACCTTCGCAAGAGCCAGCCTTGCGTTGGTTAGATTTGGCATTTCTTCATTAAGAAATCGTAATTGCGGCTTGTCTTTGCCCCGCGTCCATTGGGCATGCAGGCCCGACGCCAGATCATGCAAATAAAAGGCGAGCCGATGCGGCTCATGCGCCGCCGCCGCCGCTTCGACGACCCGGGGAAACTGCGCCACAAGCTTGATCAGCTCGAGCTCGCCCGCGTCGTCGAGCAGGCTGAAATCCGCCTGCTCGAAGGCGCGCGTGGTGAGCTTTGGCGCCGCAATGGAGACATGCGCCTGCCGCAGCACCGACTTCGCGCGGGCGTGCGCGTATTGAACATAGAAGACAGGGTTTTCCTTGGACTGCTCGATCACCCTGGCGAGGTCGAAGTCGAGCGTCGCGTCGTTCTTGCGAAACAGCATCATGAAGCGCACGGCGTCGCGCCCCACCTCGTCGACGACCTCGCGCAGCGTGACGAAATCGCCCGAGCGCTTCGACATCTTCACCGGCTCGCCGGCGCGCAGAAGCCTGACAAGCTGGCACAGCTTGACGTCGAGCGTCGCTTTTCCGTCCGACAGCGCCGTGACGGCGGCCTGCATGCGCGGGACATAACCGCCATGATCCGCGCCCCAGACGTCGATCAGGAGGCCGAAGCCACGGTCGATCTTGGATTTATGATAGGCGATGTCGGAGGCGAAATAGGTATAGCTTCCGTCGGACTTCAGCAGCGGCCGGTCGACGTCGTCGCCGAAGGCGGTCGACCGGAACAGCGTCTGCTCGCGGTCCTCCCAGTCGTCGGGGAGCTGGCCCTTGGGAGGCGGCAGGCGGCCTTCATAGACGAGGCCCGCCGCGCGCAGCGTCGCGATGGCGGCGGCGACCTCGTCGCCCGCCGCGCCGGAGGTCAACGAGCGCTCCGAGAAGAACGCGTCGTGGCGGACGGCGAGCGCCTTCAGGTCCTCGCGGATCATGGCCATCATCGCGTCGACGGCGGCGTCGCGCACGAGCGGCAGCCATTCCGTGTCGGGCATGGCCCGCAGCGCGTCGCCATGCGCCTCGGCGAGCGCCTCGCCGACGGATTTCAGATAGTCGCCCGGATAAAGCCCCTCGGGAATCTCGCCGATGTCGTCGCCGAGCGCTTCGAGGTAGCGGAGATAGGCCGAGCGCGCGAGCACGTCCACCTGCGCGCCGGCGTCGTTGACGTAGTATTCGCGCGTCACCGCCTCGCCGGCGAAGTCGAGCAGACTGGCGAGCGCGTCGCCGAACACGGCGCCGCGGCCATGCCCCACATGCATCGGCCCGGTTGGATTGGCCGACACATATTCGACGTTGACGTTCGGCGCGCCGGCCTTGCGCGCGCCCCGGCCGTATTCGGCCCCGAGGTCGAGCGCCGCGCGCAGCACGCGGCCGAACACGTCGGGCTTCAGCGTGATGTTGACGAAGCCGGGGCCGGCGACCTCGGCCGTCGCGACGTCCTTGTCTTCGGCGAGCGCGAAGGCGATCTCGGTCGCAAGCTGGCGCGGATTGGAGAAGTTCGCCCTGGCCTCCCTGGCGTAGACCATGGCGGCGTTGCAGGCGAGGTCGCCATGCGAGGCGTCGCGCGGCGGCTCGACGACGAAGCGCGCAAGATCAAGATCGGCCGGCAGGCGTCCGGAGGCCATGATCGCGGACAGGATCGCCGCGACGCGCTGACGGAAATCGGCGTAAATATTCATCGTTCGTCAACTTTGCGAATGTTTTGGCGCGGATCGCCTCGCTCGGCCGTCCGCGCGGCTTGCCTGGACGCGACTTCTTCCGCCAACAAAGCTTAATTCTTCATCCGCCAGCCTGGCGGAGCGCCGCGCGACGTCCGCTTCGGCGACAAGAACGGCAGAAAGGTCAAGCGCTTCGCGCTCTATAGCAAGTTTGGCGCTTCGTCAAAAATCCGGCCATGCTCGATCGTCGCGTAGCGGTCCGTCATGCCGGCGATATAATCGCAGACGACGCGCGCGCGCCGCGCCGCGTCGGCGCCGGCGGCCGCCGCCGCTTTCGCCCATTCCGGCGGCAGGGCCTCGGAACGCGCAAAAAAATGCTCGAACAGGCCGGCGACGATCACGCCCGCCCTTTCGCGGTCACGCATCAGCGGCGGGCTGCGATAAAGGCTTTTCATGAGGAAACGCTTGATCTCGCGCTCGGCCGCCTCCATCGCCGGAGAAAATCCGACGAGCGGCGCGCCCCAGCGGCGCGCCTCGTCGAAGCTCGCAACCCCCGAGGCCTCGATCCGCCGACGGCTTTCGGCGATGGCGTCCTCGATGAAACGGGTGATGAGCCGGCGCGTGAGCTCATGAATGAAACGCGCCGGCTCAAGCCGCGGATGCAGCGCCTCGATCTCGCGGCCAAGGTCGCGCAGGAACGGCGCGGCGCGCACGGCGTCAAGCGCGAGCAGACCCGCGCGCAGCCCGTCGTCGATGTCATGCGCGTCATAGGCGATGTCGTCGGCGAGCGCGGCGGCCTGCGCCTCGAGCCCGGCGCAGGTCTGAAGATCGAGCGCAAAGCCCGCGTCGAACTCGAGGATCGCGCCGGGAACGCCGCGCTTCGCGTGGCGCCGCGTCGGCGCGCCGTTTGCGGTCAGCAGCGGCCCATTGTGCTTCACAAGGCCTTCGAGCGTTTCGTAGCTCAGATTCAGTCCGTCAAACGCGGCATATCGTCGCTCGAGTTTGGCGACGATGCGCAGCGTCTGGGCGTTATGGTCGAAGCCTCCATAAGGCGTCATCTTCGCGTCGAGCGCCTCCTCGCCGGCATGGCCGAACGGCGTATGGCCGAGGTCATGGGCGAGAGCGACGGCTTCGGCGAGATCCTCGTCGAGGCCGAGCGCGCGGGCCAGGGCGCGCGAAATCTGCCCGACTTCGATCGAATGGGTCAGGCGCGTGCGGTAATGGTCGCCTTCATGCGGAATGAAGACCTGCGTCTTGTGCGCCAGACGACGGAATGCGGCCGAATGGATGACGCGGTCGCGGTCGCGCTGGAACGGCGTGCGCGAGGGCGAATCCGGCTCCGCGAAAATGCGGCCGCGGCTCAGCGCGGGGTTCGCCGCTTGGGGCGCGCGCGCCGGCGGAAACGGCGCCGCGGGCGTCATCGGCTGCGGCATGGGGCGGGTCCAGCGCTCAAGTTTGTTGCGGTCGCGGACGGCGCGACCTATCTTCTTTCCTCAACGGCGAACCAAGCGCGGCCTGCGGTCCAGGGCGCGCGGCCGACACCCAAGACAATTCGAGGCGAACCATGAGCGAAGCCGCTATCGAGGCGCCGGTTGCTCCTGTCGAAATGACGGACAATGCGGTCAAGCGTATTTCGGAGATTCTCAAGACCGAGCCGGAAGGGTCGTTCCTGCGCATCGGCGTCGACGGCGGCGGCTGCTCCGGCTTCACTTACACCTACAAGATCGAAACAGAAAGGGCGGACGACGATCTCATCCTCGCGCGCGACGGCGCGACGGTGATGATCGATCCGGTCTCGCTGGAGTTCTTGCAGGGATGCCGCATCGATTTCATCAACAATCTGATGGGCCGCATGTTCAAGATCGAGAATCCCGCCGCCACGGCCTCCTGCGGCTGCGGCTCGAGCTTCGCGGTCTGAGGTCTTGCGTTCCGGCGTCTGAAGGCGTCCGCCCGCGCGCGTCCGTCCCCGGATTCGCGGTCCGGCGAAGCCTTGCTCGCACATTGTCGCGATCCCGCTCGCGCGCCTTGAACTTCGCCCCTATGCTCAGTTGACGGCCGCGCCGCGCGCCCGGTCGTTTCCTGCCGTCTCGGGAGTTCAGGGCCGTCAATGAATTACGCTTTTCTTGTCGTCGCGCTCGCGGCCGCCGCGCTTGGTTCGGCCACGGGCTTCGTCCCCGCGCCAGATTTCCTCATGTCGGAGGCGGCGGCCCAGACGGGCGGGGCGAGCGTCGATAACGTCAAGCTCGTCCTCGGCTCGACGACGCTCCGCTTCAAGCGCGTCGAAACGCATGGCGGATCGACGACGGGCGCGGAGCTTGAGACGCTGTTTGACGCCTCAGGATCGGCGCCCGAGAAGTTCGCGCGCCTTTCCGCCGAGACGGTCGTGATTCCCGAGCTCGACGTCGAGACCCAGGCCGGCGGCGCGACGCAGCGCTTCACCTATCGCGACGTCGTTCTGACCGGCGTCGGCGGGGGCAAGGCGCGCGAGGTTTCGGCCGAAGGCGCGAGCTTTATCCTCTCCAACCCGGTCCAGGGCGAAGCGCGCGGCGCCTATGGACGCATGAGCGCCAAGGACGTCGACCTTGTTCTTCTGGCGCGAATCGCTGCAAGCGACAAGACGGAGGAGCCGAAGGCGCCGCTCTACCGCGACCTGTCCGTCGAAGGCGTTCACTTTGAAGCGGCGACGATCGGCTTCGACGCCGAAAAGATCGCCGTCGGCGCGGCGTGGGGCGCGCCGCCCGGCCCGGCCGCGCCGGCGCCGCCGCAGGACGCGACGCCCGAGGCGCGCGAAAAGGCCGCGCAGGCGGACGCCATGCGCTGGCTCGGCGCCCACAGAATCGAAAATGTCGAAATCGACAATCCAGCCCTGACTCTGCGCTCCGGCGACACGCCCCTGGTCACGACCGCCGCCAGCGTGTCGATGTCGTCCTTCGACAATCTGCGCGTCGCAGCGCTGTCGGCGCGCTCGGTCGTGTTCGCGCGCGAGACGGGCGACGTCTCGGTCGCCTCGGCGCGCCTTGAGGGCGTCGATCTCGCGGCGTTGCTCCAGAAAGGCGCCTTTGCGTCGGACGCGGCGCTCGCCAGCCCTGTCTTCGCGAGGTTCGTTCTGTCGGGCGTCGGGTGCAAGAGCGCCGACGGCGAGCGGCAGGTTCTTTCCATCCGCGGCGTCGACGTGCGCAACGCGGAGCTTTCCGGCGAGGCCGGCGCGAAGCTCGACGTCACGCTCGACGGGCTTGACGCGCCGCTCGGCGCTTCGGCTTTGCCGGCGCTGGCCTCGCTCGGCTATGACAGGCTCGATCTGTCGGGACGCTTCAGCGCAAGCTGGCGCAGCGGTCCGCGCGAACTGGCGATCAGCGATTTTTCGCTCGAGGGCGCGCACATCGGCCAGCTCAAGCTTTCGGCCCTGCTTGGCGGCGTCTCCGCCGCGCTCGCCTCTCCCGATCAGGAAAAGGCGTCGTCGGCCGCCCGCAACGTGGTGCTCAAGACGCTCGACGTCACCTTCGTCAACGAGGGCGTCGTCGACAAGGCGCTCGCCGCGCAGGCCGAGCGCCAGAAGACCAGCGTCGACGAGGCGCGCCAGTCGGCGATGACGCAGGCGAGCCTCATTCTTCCCGCGCTCATGGGCAATGCGCCGCCGCTGCGGCTGATCGGCTCGGAAGCGGCGCGCTTCATCGCCGATCCCAACAATTTCAATCTCGTCGCGCGCTCGCCCCAGGGCGTGGGGCTGCGCGATTTCGAGCTTGTGGCGACCCCGGCCGCGCTGCTCAAAAGGGTCGAGATCACGGCCTACGCCAATCGATAGCGGAAAGCGTCATGAAGCGTTGCGCGCCCTGAACGCTTTCTCTATAAGACGCCGCAGTCGGAGTGTAGCGCAGCCCGGTTAGCGCACTAGTCTGGGGGACTAGGGGTCGGAGGTTCGAATCCTCTCACTCCGACCAATCAAATCAAAGATTTATACGGCGGCTCAAAAGGCTAGAAATAGTTGGGGCGCTCCCGGGGCTCCTCAAGGCGGCAAATTGACATATGCCGTCGTCGGCGGCGTTTCGTTAGCCATTGCTCCAGCGTCGCGGACGACGTCGCCCGTTTGCCTTCCTGAAGGACCTTGCCGACGACAGCCACAAATGGCCGATTCGCGAGACGGCCGACGGCCGACGGTCGCCATCTTCTCTGCAATCAGCCGGTGGCCGACACGCCACAGGACGCGGCCGGGCGACGCACTTACTGCGCCCTTCATGTCAGCTCGACGATACCGGCGACCGAGCGTGCTTCGTTTGCCGAGCGTTGACCTATTTGGGAGAAAGCCCCGCCGGGGCCGCGCGGTGAGATTTTTTCGGAGGTCGCTCAAAAATCGCGAGCTAATTTCAAATTGAACTTTTCCGGCTCTACCGAAGCAGCGTAACCGAGGCCTTCTCGCCGTCCTCATCCTTGTTAATCATCAGATCGCCACAGACCAATACGTCGTCGGGCGCGAGCCACAGCGCCGTATCCGCTGTGTCGGCGGTTCGACCTGATAGACGCGCCCTGAGGCCATGACCAAAACGCCGCCATCATCTGAAACCGACTGTATTGTGTCGTCATCGCAATGGGGCGCTGGCGGCTTACCGGAGGGCACGGCGGCGGTCGTCCCTTGTTGATCGACTTCGTCGTGTCGGGCTGGCGTGAATTGTCGAGGGTCGGTCACGATGATCTCGGGCTTCGACCTATAAAGCCGGATCTCCCCTTCGACGCATATCCGCTTACCGAGAAGGAGCCGCTCGGGCTGGCCAAATTTCGGTCGATCGGCTCCGAAGATCACGGCCATAAAGATCTCGTTCGGATAACGGCTGTCGAAGTTCAGGTAGGTCGGCTGCGATCGTGCTGTCGCCGCATAGTGAGAGGATAGCACGACGCCGCACACGCAGCCTCGCTCGCTGATATGGTTGGCCGCATCGTGGGGATCGAAGCACGCTGCAGCCAAGGCAGGCGCTGCGAAAAGAATGAGACTCGACGACGCAAAGGTTGCCTTCATGGCCGCCTCCTCGCTTCGGCTGTCATTTGCTACCGTAGCGTGCGGCCGCAGGCGTGCAAGTTAATATCGTCGCAGCCTCGCAAGCGCCTCCCTCCTTCGTCGCTCGAAATCAGCCTGCAGCTCTTCGAATGACGGCTCGTGCGATTCTTCCTCCCGCATCGCCTTGGTCTTCTCGGCCGCCTCAACCCATGCGCGTTCGATCTTCTCTTCCTTCAGGCGGATCAGCTTCACCTCGCGTCGCAAGAGCTTCGCCTCGAGCCGCCGCCGACGTGCGTCGGGCGACTCGTTCGCGGGCGGTCGGCCGCCGCAATGTTTGAGGCCGGCGGCGTGCAGGCGGGCAAAATGGGCGTCGCGCCCCGCGGCCATCTTCTTGGCGCGCTCGGCGATCTTCTCTGGCGACGTATAGCGGGGGCCGGTGCAGAGGCCGCCGTGGAAGCGGCAGCGGGCCTTGCCAGGAACTGGCCAGTTCCTGCAGCGGCCGGCCTTATGTCTCAGCCGGGCCCGACAGCGACGCGGGGAAGCCATTGCCTGCCTTCCTCTTCTCGAAACGTCATGTTTGGCGAGGAGAATACACATAAAATCAATGGATTGCGCCCAGCTTTGGATCGCCGCTCTGGGCATACTTCTCTGAAAGTTCACACGATCGCCGAACGCGGTCGTACGCACGCCCGAACCTCGCGGCCAGTCCATCCATCGAGAACGCGGTCGAGCTCGACCAGCACCTCCTTGCCCGGTCGAACAGTGATGATCCGCGTCGGCGTCCAGATTTCGAGCGGGGGTTGGCCACGGCGAACGCCCGCCGCGAGCGCGCGCGGCTCTTTGAACTCTTCATGGATGATCGGTTTCAATGTTCTCGCTCCGTTCTTTCGTTTGAATTTTGCACCGCCCGTCTGCGCGGCCTGCTCGACCGCGTTTTTCGCGTGCGTTTCGCGCGCGCATCTGGGGTTCCGGGTTTCTACGTGGAACACTGGAACAGTCGTTTGATTTCAGATAGTTAGACGTATTTTTCAGGTGGAACAAGGCCCTTCCTGTTCCACCCCAAAAATGAATTTAACCTTTTGATATTATTACATTGTTCCAGTGTTCCACCTCGACGCCCCCTTCTCCTAATGCGCGCACGCGTCTCAGAGGTAACGCTCGAACGGTCGAGCAAAGTCGGCTCTGTCGTAGCCGCGCACTGACTCATCGGCGATGCGAATTTTTTTGCTGGTGTGGGCACCGAACCCTTTCAGCTTTCGGGCGACGTCGACCGGTGAGACCCCGCGACCTCTGTTCCAGCCGGGCCATGGGCGGTCGACCAGCGAGTTCAAATAGAGCGCGACATCGATGCTGCGGGCGCGATCGGTTTCCTTCTGTTTAGACAGCAGCGGCGTGGCCTCGAGGCCACGCCGGCGCATATCGATCCGGGAAAAGAGCGCTGGATCCTCCTCCAGCTGTTCGAACATGTCGCGGACGTCCGACAGCATCATCACCGCTAGCGATTCGTCGGGCTCCGTGGCCTTCTTGCCGGACAGCACAAGAGCCGCGGTGCGCGCCCGCTCGCCCCATGGTGAGCCGGCGACATCGGCAACGGCGATCAGCGGCCGCCAGCAGTCCTGAGCGCGGTCGCTCAGCTCTTCGGGCAGGTCGGGATCCGGGTCTTTCAATTCCTCTCCGTGGTCGGCGGCGAAGCGCGCGGCTTTCTCGCCGAGCCCCCGGAGACGATCGGCCTTCGCGCGGCGAAAGCGATCGACCTTGTCGGCCTTCGCCTTGCGCTCCATTGTGATGACGATCGAGCGGCTTTCGATTGTGCGATGGAGGTCGCCAATACCGATCAGCACCAGCGGGCTATAGGTCGAGAAAGTCCGAGGTTCGAACTCTTCTCCGGCGGTGCGCACGACGCGGCCGCTGCGCTCGAAACCCGAGTTCACGACGCGTCGGAGGTCTTCATTCTCTTTGCCAATCGTGTCCGTCTCGTCGACCAGCAGCGTCGGGCGCTTCGCCTCAATGATGCGGAAGAGGGCTGCGGCGCTCACATCGTCCGCAGTGAGCGGGCGCTTCGTCATCGACTCAATCACCGCTTTGAGGGTCGACTTCCCGCACTCTTTGGTCGGCGCTTTGATGCGCAGCCGCGGGAAGATGTCGAACGCCTCGAACACATATGACGCCAGCACCCACAGCGCGACGGCCTGCGCCTGCTCTGGCGTGAGCGCTACATATCGCCTGATCTCCGCAACCATTTCGTCGAGCAATTTGCCGACGTCGACGGCTTCGTCCCAAGGCTCCGGCTCATGGAGCACCAGCTCCCCGCCCTGCAGCGTCTTGTTCTTCGCCGGCCGAGCTGCGTTGACGTCCCGATCCAGCGTCGACAGCCGGACGCCAAGTTGCTCTGCCATAGCCGACCGCAGATGGTCGTAATCATGGGGCGGCAACTGGGCGAGGGTGGCGACGGTCGTTTCGTAGCTGCTCGGAGCAGGCTGGGTAGTCCCGTTTCCTCCCAACCCCTCGCAAGCGGCAGGCGGCGCGGCAACGGTCGTAGCGACGATCTCCGGGCTTGGTGTCCATTCCCAGCCTGCATCGAGCGCCTGCTTGTAGAGCGACAACACCGTCACTGGCCGGCCGCAGTTCTCCCGATCGAAACTGGCCCATGTCTTGTCCTGATCCTGCGGGTCGAACTTCTCAGGCGCAAGCTCCGACAGGGCGTCCCACACGCCGCGGCACCCGTCTTCCGGCCAGCCACCGGCTCTGCGGAGGTGATGCAAGGCCATGCCCAGGCGCAGCCAGTCGTCGCGGTCGCTCATCTGAAGCAAGCCGGCCTCGAGAAGAAACATGAGCGCCGACCTGAGCCGCTCGACCTCTGCCGGGGCGTAGGGCGGCAGAGATGCGACCGGCGCGCCCCATTTGCCTGCGTCGCGCTTGGGCATGGTTGCGCCGGCGGGTCCCGGCGGCGGCTCGGCGCGGCCTTCCGTCGCTTTCGCCGCCCCCTTCGCTTCAGCGGCCTTCGCAGCGATGAACTCGAGGAGGCCGGGCGGCAGCTGCGCGGGCTCGCGGTCGTCGAGCAGCTCATAGCGCCCGCCCGACTTGTGCAGGCTCGGCGGCAGCACGCAAAAGCCGCCGTCGCCCTTCACGTCGACCTTGATCAGCGGGTTCGCGACGGTCCTGATGTGCTCGCCCGCGCCGGGGTGGCGGAAATGGTGGTGGACGCCGCGACCGGATCCCGATCGAACGCGGCGCGTCGGCGGCAATGGACCGCACAGCCGCTCGAACTCACGCAACAGCGCTTCGCCTTCGGGGCCGTCCGTCTCGACAACGACACTGCCACTGATTTCGCCGGTGATGAATCCGACGCCGCCGGCGAACATCGGCTTCCATCGGCGAAGCTCGTCGTCGGTGGCGCGCCGGCCTTGCAGTTCTTTCCATTTCACGGCAGGGCGCTTCTCGGTCGCGCTCTTCTGAGGCACGACGTTGTAGCCTTTGGCGCGCCAGTCGAGCGCAGCCGCATGGTTTGCTTCGATCTCGCCGTCGGCAGGGCGCGCGTCGCTCGACACGCCGGGCGGCGTGGTGTAGTCATATCTCATCGAAGTAGTTCCTGATTTGGGCGGTCGCGCATGCTGGCGTTGGCCGCCCTTTTGTTTCGGTCAGCGCTTCCGTTCGGCCCTTGTCGCCTTGCGATAGCAGCGCAGGTCTTTGGCGACCTGCTCGAAGCCGTCGAGAAGAGCCTGAAGCTCCCAGTTTCCGACTACTGTAAAGCTCAGCTTTTCGCGCTCGCGCCCGTCTACAAGCAGCGGCTGGCCGCCGCCGCCGCCGACACCAGTGTCGATGGTGATCTCGACCGCGTCGGCGTTGTCTTCGCGACGAAGGTCTTGAAGGGGTCGCAGCTCAATCCTCATCAAGGGATTGGCGCGGGACGTGAAAAGCGACCCTACGCGCCGCCCGCGCTGCGCGACCTCTCCTGTCCTGCGAGGTGCGCGTACGACCCTGTGAGGTGAGGGTCCGAAGGCGAACGCGCGCTCGAATTCGTCGCTTGTCCTGCGGGTCATCAGCGACCCTCCGCCGGTTCGAGCTGAACAGAGGTCGAGGCGTGGCGTCCGCGCTCAACCCAAGCATCCAGATCCGATTTCCTGTAGACGATGCGCTTCGGGCCAACTCGGCAGAAGGCCGGGCCGCCGCCATGCGTGCGGTACCGTTCGAGCGCGCCGACGCTCAGTCCAACATAGGCCGCCGCCCAGGGCGTCGTCATGTAGGGCGAAGTCGCCTCGACCGTCTGCTTAAGTGAAGGAGAAATAACCGCGGCCATAGTGCCTCCACGATGCGCCGCGGAGGCGGGTCGGCGACCACGGAGACCTCAGCAGCGACGTTGTGGGGCAAGTGTTGGCTCGTTTGGGCGCTCTGGCGTTACCGACAAACAGCAGTGCTCATTTGGGGGGATTTTCGTCGTCAGATGGCGGGGCCGCAATGTGCAATTCGGCGATTTGCGCCGAGAGGGTCGGCAACAGGCCGAGCGCTCGATCCAATGTCGCTCGCGCGGTGTGAATGAGTTTGCCTTTTTCGTCGCGCGTATCGAACAGCCAGTGTGCAATGACGGCGAATGGCAGCTTGGGCGCGTCCCTCGACCTCCATTCGAGCAGCTCCGCCAACTCGACGATGCGGTGTGTCCGCCAGCGGGCGAACTCAACTGCGCCGATGCGGGCATTCGACCTAGGCAACTGCTTCTTATTCCCGGGCTTCTTCACGGGGTCATCGATCGCTTGCTGCGCGCGCGCGGCGGCGAGTCCTAGGGCAAGCTCCTCCATGATGACGGCGTCAGGTGCGCGCAGGTTGATAAGGCACAGGGCCGCAGGCCGCTCTATCTCGTGCAGGGCGACGACGCCGCACGCATCGAGAAACTGAACCGCAGGCGGCCCAAGAATGCCGCCGGGGATCATGCCGGCCGCAATCTCTTCGCCCAGAATGTCCCCCCATTCTTGTGCGAAAGATGGCTCGCCGGCCTCCCTCCGGCGAGCCTCCTCGACCAGATGCGCGCACCGTTCGAGTTCTTGGAACCACCCGCGAGCGTCGCGCGACTGCAGATAGCTGTAGTCCTTCTTGGTAAACCACTCCGGAGGCGCTGGCCTTGTCTTGGTCATCCCTTCGCCCTCCGCAGCGGCACGACGTCCGCGCCGGCGTTTTCGTCCATCGCCGCGGCGATGGTCGCCCCGATAGCGTCGACCGCCCGGCGCATCGGATCAGCGTCGAGGTGCGCATAGCGCGCCGTCGTCGAGGGCTGCTTGTGCCCGAGCAGTTTGCCGATGATCGGCAGCCCCAAGCCGCCGCCCGCGCCGACGCTGGCGAACGAGTGCCGCAAGTCGTGGACCCGCAGCCCCTCGAGCCTCGCCGCCTTCGTCACCGCGGCCCATGGCTTCTTCAGGTCGGCGCGGGGTTGGCCCTCCTTGTCGCCGGGGAACAGAAACGGGTTACCGTCGAGCTGCGGCAGCTTGTCGAGCAGGCGCTGCGCCGCCGCTGACAGATAGACCGGCTTCGCCCCGGTCTTGCTATCGGGCAGGCGCAGGACACCGCGTTCGAAATCCACCCAGTCCCAGCGGGCGTGCAGCACCTCACGCAGCCGCGCGCCGGTGAGCAGCAGCAGTCGGATCGCCGCGACGGCGAAAGGGTCGAGCCCCCGCAGCCGGTTCTCCGCCTTGGGGGCGTGCTTGGCCGTCGCCTTCGCCTCGTCGACCTCCCATGGCAGCCCAACTGTCTCGGCCCGCCGCAGGGCGTCGGCGAGGCGGCCGAACTCCTCTGAGGTCAGGAACCGCTCGCGCGCCTTCTCGGGGAACTTCTCGACGCCGCGCGCGGGGTTGAAGCCCTCGGCGACGTAGCCGTGCTTGCCGGCCCAGCCATAGAGCGCCGACAGGATCGATAGCGTCCGGTTCGCCTGCGTTGGCCGATCACTCATCGAGGAGTGCAGCCGGGCGACGTCCTGACGCGTCACCTTCCCCGCTCTCGTTTTGCCGAGCACGGGAACGACGATGCGCTCGAGGGCGTCGCGGACCCATGCCGCCGTCGAACCCTTGCGTTTGGCGTCGACATGGTCGCGCAAATACGCCTCGGCGACCTGCGCGAGCGTCAGGGCTCGGCGCTCTTCCGCCTTCGCTGACGCCGGGTCTTCGCCTTGGGTCACGCGCGCGAAGAGCTTGCGCGCCTCGGTCCGGGCCTCCTCCGGCGCGATCCTGCCGACCGCGCCAATGGTGACGCGCCGCGTCGGCGCGCCGCGGCCTTTCCCGGCCTTGTACTCGACCGCATAGGACATGCCGCCGGTCTTGCGAACGCGGAGAATGAACCCGGGCAGCTCAACGTCACGGATGACGACGTCGGCGGGGCCGGGTCGCAACCCGTCGACCAGTCGCTTGGTGATCTTCGCTTGCATTCTGGGGCGCTCCCGGCGCTCCCGGGGCGCTCCGGAAGCGAAAACATGTGAGGGCGTTCGACGACATAGTGAGTCATCACCTCAGTGTTTTCAAGATATAAGGAGGCATAGTATGGCAGGCTAGGGGGTATACCGTGAGTCTGGGGGACTAGGGGTCGTGGGTTCGAATCCCGCCACTCCGACCATCATGCGTCAGGCCGGCGTCGCAGAGGCGAAGCCATGGGCCGGCCTCTCGCGCCCTCCCCCTCGACGATCGCCCTGCCCTTAAAGCCCTCGGCGGCCTCGTCGCGCTTCTGGGATTACGGCCGCGGCGCGGCCGCCTTCAGAGCGCGTCGAGCGGCAGTCTCAGATATCTGACGCCATTGTCCTCCGGCTCGGGCAGGCGCCCGGCGCGGATGTTGACCTGGATCGACGGCAGCAGCAGCTCCGGCATTTCAAGCCCTGCGTCGCGCCTGGCGCGGAGGGCGACGAAGTCGTCGAGGCAGATTCCGTCTCGTATGTGAATGTTCAGCCTGCGCTGCTCGCCGACCGTGCAGAAAGGCCGCGGCGCGCGCCCGTTCGTGGGATAGTCGTGGCACATGTAGAGGCGCACGTCGTCGCCCATGCCGAGCAAAGCGCGGATCGAATGGAACAGCGCCCGCGCGTCGCCGCCGGGGAAGTCGCAGCGCGCCGTGCCGACGTCCGGCTGAAACAGCGTGTCGCCGACAAACACCGCCGACCCGTCGATCTCGAAGGCGAGATCCGCCGGCGTATGTCCCGGCCGCGACAAAGCGCGGGCGCTGAGCGCGCCGATCTCGAAGGTTTCGCCATCGGCGAACACATGGTCGAATTCCGGCCGTTCGCCGTCCGCGCGCAGGTTGTAGATTTTCTCGAACGTCCTGCGCACGCCGACGATGCCTTCGCCCGCCGCGATTTTTCCGCCCGCGCGCCCCTGCAGATAGGCGGCGGCGGAGAGATGGTCGGCATGGGCGTGCGTTTCGAGATGCCAGACCGCCTCAAGCGCATTGGCCTCCATGAAGGCCTGAATGGCGTCGGCGCCGCGCGTGTCGGTCCGGCCCGATTTGCGGTCGAAGCCGAGCACGGAATCGACGATCGCGCAGGGCGTCCCGCGGCCGGCGTGGACGACATGGCTGAACGTCGAGGTCGACGTATCGAAGAAGCTTTCCACGAGAGGCTGCAAAGTCCTGTCCTTCGGTATTTCAGCCGGACGCCAGCAGCGCCGCGACAGTCTTGCCGACAAGCGCGATCGCCGCGGCTGCGCCGACGGCGGCGAAGATGAGCTGCAGGACGGCGCCCGGCAAACGCGCGGCGATCGAACGGCCGCCGATCATGCCGACGGCGACCGCCGCGACGAACGTCCAGGCGGACGGCGCCACCGCCCCGCCGGAACCAAGGTAACCGGCGACCGCGCTGGCCGAAACCATGACGATCACCATAAGAGAGGTCGCGACCGCGCTGTGAACGCCAAGCTCGCTGACCTGTCGCAGGCTCGGGGTGACGACAAATCCGCCGCCGACGCCGAGCATGCCGCTCGCGAGGCCTGAAAGGCCGCCGATCGCCGAAAACGTGAAGACGCAGCGTGGCGTCCAGACGAAGCGCCCGGTTTGCGGATCAAGCCCGCAGCGCGGGCGCGCCTCGGCCCGATGCGTCTGCGGCGCCGCCAGCGCCTGGCGCGCCATGCGCGCGACCGTATAGAGCAGCGCCGCGCTGAACAGCCCCGTCAACAACGTCGTCGAGACACGCTCGGCGAGCCGCAGTCCGAGCGGGGCGCAGATCATGCCGGCGGCGCCCATCAGGCCGCCCGCGCGGAAGCGCACGAGCCCCCTGCGCAGCCCGTCGACGAGGCCGAGCGACGCGCCCGCGCCGACCGCGATCATGGCGACCGGCGCGGCCTCGCGAAAACTGTAGCCGAGCCCGAGAACGAGCGCGGGAACGGCGATGACGCCGCCGCCCCCGGTCATGCTGAGCGCAAGGCCCACGCCCGTTCCGTATAAGCATGCAAGGATCGACATGGCCGTCTCCTGGCCCGGGTGAACGAAGCGCGGGTCAGGCGACGATCCTGATCGGCGCGTCCCTTGGCCCATCCTCGTCGAGGGATCGGCTTTCGAGCCCCGGCCGCACGACCGCGGGCTCCGTCTCCGGCCCCTCGCCCGCGCCGCCCGCCGCCTGCACGAGCTTCGAGCGACGCACGAGAAAATCGACGAGATGGTTGCGGATCCGGTAGAACTGCGGATCGTGATGCATCGTCTCGCGGGCGCGCTCGCGCGGCAGCGTGTTGACGACGATCTCGGCGAGCCGCGCGCGGGGCCCGTTGCTGAGCAGCATGATCTTGTCGGCGAGAAGAATCGCCTCGTCGACGTCATGGGTGATCATGAGAACGGTCTGATGCGTCTGCGCGCAGATCTTCAGAAGCTCGTCCTGCACGACGCCGCGGGTCAGGGCGTCGAGGGCGCCGAAGGGCTCGTCCATGAGCAGCATCTGCGGCTCGATCGAGAAGGCGCGCGCGATGCCGACCCGCTGCTTCATTCCGCCCGACAGCTCATGCGGCTTGCGGCGCGCCGCCCCCGCGAGGCCGACCATTTCCAGGAATCGCGCGACGTGCTCTGACACCCTGCGGCGCGGCCAGGACGGATATTTCGAGCGGACGGCGAAAGCGACGTTCTGCTCGACCGTCAGCCACGGCAGAAGCGAATGGTTCTGGAACACCACGCCCCTGTCGAGGCCGGGCCCCGTGATCTCGCGTCCGTTGATCGTCGCGACGCCCTCGCTCGGCGCGTCGAGCCCGGCGATAATGTTGAGGATCGTGCTCTTGCCGCAGCCGGAATGGCCGATGACGCACACGAATTCGCCGCGCTCGATGCGAAAGCCGACATGCTCGAACACCGGCGGCTGGTCCTGGCGATAGCGCTTCGAAAGCCCGTCGACGGTCAGGAAGGGCGCATGACGCGTGTGAGGATCATTCAGCATAGGTCACCTTCCTTTGAATTGCGGCGAAGAGCATGTCGAGCATCATGCCGATCACGCCGATCATGAGGACGGCGAAGATGACATTGCCCAGCGAAAGATTGTTCCACTGGTTCCAGACGAAATAGCCAATGCCGGTGCCGCCGATCAGCATCTCGGCGGCGACGATCACGAGCCAGGCGATTCCCATCGAGATGCGCATGCCGGTGACGATGGTCGGCGCGGCGGCGGGCAGCATGACGAGAAGCGCCTTGCGCATCGGGCCGACTTCGAGCGTGCGCGCGACGTTCAGCCAGTCCTTGCGCACGCTGGCGACGCCGAAGGCGGTGTTGATCAGCATCGGCCACAGCGAGCAGATGAAGATCACGAAGATCGCCGATGTGGTCGAATCCTTGATCGTGTAGAGCGCGATCGGCATCCATGCGAGCGGAGAGATCGGCTTCAACACCTGGATGAACGGATCGAACGCCCGGTGCAGCAGGGGCGACGCGCCGATCAGGAAACCGAGCGGAATCGCGACCAGCGCGGCGATGAGATATCCAAGCCCGACGCGGCCGAGCGAGGTCGCGAGCTGGACGCCGATGCCCTTGTCGTTCGGCCCGTGGTCGTAGAACGGGTCGCCGAGCTGACGCCAGGCGATCCCTGCGAATTGCGCCGGAGTCGGCAGGCCGTTGGGCGTCGCGCGCCCCGCCGCCGTGTCGCCCATGAGTTCGGCGTATTCGCGGTCGACCGCGGTGGCCGCGCTTTTCTGCGGCATGGTCGCCGCCTGCCAGACCAGCAGCAGCCCGGCCAGAATCCCAAACGACAGCATGGCGCTCTTTAATCGTGGTGACCCGTTCATGGCGCCCTCCTAGCTGCGCTTGATGGCGAAACCGCCGAGATAGTCTTTGGGCTTTTCGGCGTCATAGCGCCGTCCCATCACGGTAAAGCTCTTGTCGCCGGAGAGCGGCTCCGCGGCCGCCTCCTTCAGGCCGAGTTCGGCCATATGCCTGCGGGCGTCCGTCATCAGAAACACCTCCTTCGCGATGGCGTTGAAATCGACGTCGCCGGCGACATAGCCCCAGCGCTTCATCTGGGTCAGCATCCATGTCGCCATGGAGTACCAGGGCATGGGATCGAAGCCGGCGCGGTCCGGCTGGTTCTGGACGGCGCCAAGGCCGTCCGCATACCGTCCGGTGAGCGCCTGCCGCACCACGATCTCCGGCTGGTTGAGATAGTTCGGCGTCGAGATCGCCTTGGCGATTTCGGGCAGGTTGGCCGGATCGCGCGCCGCCGTCGAGGCGTTGATGATGGCGCGGTAGAGCGCCGCGAAGGTGTTGGGATTCTGTTCGATGAAGGCGGTCGACGCGCCGAAGGAGCAACAGGGGTGGCCGTCCCATATGTCCTTCGACAGGATATGGATGAAGGCGATGCCGTCATAGACCGCGCGCTGGTTGAACGGCTCTGGCCCGAAGAAGCCGTCAATGTTGCCGGCGCGCAGATTGGCGATCATTTCGGCCGGCGGCGTGACGCGCAGCTGAACGTCCTTGTCGGGATCAAGGCCGTATTCGGCGAGGTAATAACGCAGCAGAAAATTGTGCATCGAAAATTCGAAGGGGATGGCGAATTTGAACCCCTTCCAGTTGCGCGGGTCGCGATTGTCCTTGTGCTTGAGCGCCAGGGTGATCGCCTGTCCATTGACGTTCTGGATCGTCGCGACGCGCATTGGCTGCGGCGCCGAGCCGAGGCCCATCGAAATGGCGAGCGGCATCGGCGCAAGGAAGTGCGAGGCGTCGAGCTCGCCGTTCAGGGTCTGGTCGCGCACGAGCGCCCAGCCGGCGGTCTTGCGCAAGGTCGGGGCCAGTCCCTGCTGCGCATAAAAGCCCATCGGGTCGGCCATGATCAGCGGCGTCGCGCAGTTGATCGGGATGAAGCCGATGGTGAGAGTCTTCTTTTCGATCGGCCCCTTTTCCGCGGCCATCGCCTGCATCTGACGCAGGGGCAGCACGCTCGCGACGGCGGCCATCGCGGTCGAAGCGCCGACCGCGCGCATAAAGCTCCGGCGCGTCGCGTCGTGCGGGAACAGCGCGCGCACGGCGGCCGCTTCGATAAAATCGCGCGAGACCGTTTCGGGATCGCTCGCGCGCCGAACCCGCTCGCGCGCGGCTGCGGCGTCATGCTCCTGCGCGTTGGCGTGTCCGCCGCAGGCGCAGCCCCCGAGCCTCGAGCGGGCCGAGTAAGGCGAATAAAGATTGTCGCTCACGCTGTTCGTCTCCCGCTCTATCGTTCCGCGCCGACACGCAGGCTCGCAGCCCGCGCGCCTGCCAGCCATTGCTCCATGTGGAGAAGATGACGATCGTCCTTTACGACGCGCCATTCGCCTTCGGCGCAGGGCGCGCCGCGCAGCTCCACCGACGCCGCGCTCTTCAGCCGCACGACGGGCGGGCTGTGCCGGTAGCCGTCATGCGGGCGGGCCAGAATATGATGGGCGATCGCCTCCGCCTGCCGCGCGATCGGCTCGACGAAGCGGCAGGCCGCGCCTTCGACGCTCGCGCAATCGCCAAGCGCATAGACGCCTTTTGCGCTCGACTGGAGCGTCGCCGGGTCGACCACGATCCCGTCGTCGAAGGCGAGGCCCGCCGAGCGCGCGAGCCGGTCGTCCGTGACGAGGCCGGTCGCCGCGACGACATGATCGACGGTCAGGGTCTGGCCGCAGCGCGTGTCGACGCGCCGCGCGCCGCTCTCGAGCGCCGTGACGCTCGCAACCTCGACGCAGGCGAGATGACGGACGCCGAGCGCCGCCTGGCTCTCCCTGACGCGCAGCGCGGCGGCCTCGGGAAGAAACGCCGAAAGCGGCGTCGCGCTCCGGTGCAGCAGCGTCACCTGATGGCCGGCGCGCGCGAAATCTTCCGCGAGTTCACAGCCGACGAGCCCGGCGCCGACCACCGCGATCCGCTGCGGCCCTGACGCCAGCCGGCCATGCAGGCCGGCCCAGGCGGAAAGATCGTTGACGCTCCAGCACAGCGAGGCCGGAAGCTCCGGCCTCGCCGCTGGGCGCGAGCCCTGCGCGAGCGCGAGCGCCGAATAGTCGAGCGTTCCGCGGGTGGTGCGCAGGCGCCGGCTGCGCGGCGAAACGCCAAGCGCGAAGGTCTGGTCGAGAAGCCGCACGCCGAGGCGGCGCGCCGCCTCGGCGCCGGTTTCGCGAACCAGGGAATCGGGCGTCCGCCCACGGCTCAGCGCGATCGAAAGCTCCGGTTTGCTGTAGCGGTCGGCCCGGCCGCCGCAGACGAGCGTCACCGGCGTCGTCGCGTCGAGGGCGCGGATCGCCTCGGCGACCGCCCAGCCGGCGAGGCCCCCGCCGACGATGACGACGCTCCGCCCGCGCGGCGCAGCGCGCGGCGCGGTCTCCGCCGGCTGCGGGCGTTCGGGCCTGACGTAGGGTTCGAAGTCGCCCTTGCCGACGCCGCACAGCGGGCACTCCCAATCGTCGGGAATGTCGGCGAAGCGTGTGCCCGGCGGCAGGCCGCTGTCCGGATCGCCCAGCGCCTCGTCGTAGATGAGGCCGCAGGCGCGGCAGACATATTGGCGCCAGGGCTCCGGCGGGGGCTCGGGGGCAAGGTTTTGAACGTCGCTCATGCCGGCGTCTCCGCGTTCATCAGGCGATCCATTTCGAAGCGCAGGTGCTTGATCGCCGGCGTGACGATGGCGACGAACTGCGCCTCGCGCATGCGCCGCTGCGGCGCCGCGCTCTTCAGATAGCCGCGCGCGCCCTGATGCAGCATGGCCGACTGCGCCGCGCGCAAGGCGAGCTCGCCGCCCTGCGCCCGCGCGTCGAGCACGTCGATGAGATAGTCCTTCGATCCGTCGTAAGGCGTCTTCGCCAGCGTCAACACGCGCGCGGCGAGCTCTTCCGCCTCGTCCTCGATCTCGTCCGGCCCATCCGGCAGGAAGCGGTTGACGTGGCCGAGCGTCGGCTCGACCTCGCGCATCGATTCCACGGCGCCGGCGACGAGCCCCGTCGCCATCGCGCATTGCAGCAGCACGAAGGCGCCGCGGATGCGCGCGACGAAGGGCCGGGCCGGATCGGCGATCATGGCGTCCTCGCCGACGAAATAATCGACGAGCGGCACGCGCCAGGTGCTGGTTCCCTCCATGCCGGAAAACGCCGGACAGGGCTTCAGCTCGACGCGTCCGTCGAAGTCAATGATGAACATAATCTCATGAGAGCGCCCGCCATCGCCGTTCTCGACCACGGCGATCGCCCCGCAATACTGGCCGTCGCGGATGTGGCTGACCCAGGGCAGAGTCCCGTTGACGAGGTAGCCGCCCTTGACCTTGCGGGCGCGCAGCAGCATCGGTTCGATGCCGGCGAGCGCCTTCACGGGGTTCGACAGTCCGGTGCCGCCGAAGCTGCGCCCCATGGCGTGATCCAAGAGGCGGCTGGCGAGGGCCGGGTTGCCGGACTGTTCAAGGTAGAGCCCGCACACGTTCTGGCACCATGTGAGAAAGCCGGTCGATCCGCAGCTTCGGCTGACCTCATGGGTCGCCTCGAGGGCGAGATCGAAGCGGCCTCCGAACATGTCGAGATGGGGCGCGAAGGCGCCCGCCTCGCCGAGCGCGGCCATGAGATCGATGGGATAACGCCCTTCGTCGATGTGGGCCGCCGCCTTGGCGAGCGGGCCGCGGGAGATCTCGCCGACTCCGGCGCGCATGGCGGCGGCCTCGGGCCAGAAGTCTGTCGGAAGCAGGCATGCGCGCGCGTCGTTCACGTCGGTCTCCTTCTTTCCTGTCGGTTGCGGCTCAGTCCTTGAGCGAGATCTCGAAGGGGATGGGGTTGCGCATCGAGTTGGCGACCGGCGAGAAGTAATTGGCCCGGCGCACGATCTCCTCGAGCTCTTCGCGCGTGGCGTCGCCGTCGATGAGCACCTTCACGCGGATCGCCTGAAAGCCCATGTCTTCCGGGCGCATGTCGGCGCCGCCGGCGCCCCAGGCGGCCGGATTGCCGATGTCGGCCTCAAGGAAGATTTCGAGCCGCGTGAGCTTCACATTCTTCCAGGTGGCGACCGCCGTGACGCCGACGGCGAGGCAGCCGCCAAGGCCCGACAGCACGATCTCGCCCGGCGCCGGCGCGGTGTTCTCGCCGAACAGGTGGAGCGGCTCGTCGACCACGACCGGCGCATGGTCGCCGACATAGCTCAGGCTGCGATACATGCCCTGCATCACGGTATGGACCGTGTTGCGGCCACGCGACTTCGGATTGTTGCGGCCTTTCTCGGCGAAGGCCATCAGCCCGTCGCGGTCGATCGGTCGAAGATAGGCCCTGACGGTGGTTGATTCGGCTTCAATGGCGTTCGACATGAATTTGCTCCAGCGGGTAAGAACGGCGCGAAGGCCGGTCGACAAGACCATGGCAACGTGTGTGCCAGCGCCGGCCACATTCGTAGAAAAATGAAAAAATCAATATATTTCATGATATTAAATAGATTTCACAGGGCGCTGGCCGTGGAATGGCGCCAGCGAAGCCAAAAACAAATTGTCGATATTATCAACATTTGTTAAGATTGCCGAAAGATCCATCCGCAGGAGGCGCGGCGATGAGCGAGACAGGCGCGCGGCCGCGCGAGACGCAGCGCCAGGCGGCCACCTCGGCGGCTTTCTGGCGCACGCAGGAAATGCTTCTCCTGCAACATGTCGTGGCTCTGGCCGGGAAGAAGCTCGCGGCGGACGAGACCTTCACCGAAATGCTGCACCTCGCTTCGGAGCTGCTCGGGCTCAACCGCGGGCGCATCGTGCTGCTTGACGACGACGGAGGCGGCGGCTCGATACGCTACGCCTATGGCCTGACCAAAGCCGAGATCGCGCGCGGCCGCTATGCGCTCGACGAAGGCGTCACCGGACGCGTTCTCGCGCGCGGGCATCTCAACATCGTGCAGGACATCGACAAGGAGCCGGGCTTTCTCGCCCGCGCCGTCCCGCGCGACCGCCTGCCTTCGGGCGTCGTGTCCTTCATCGCGCTGCCGATCCAGATCGGACAGAGGACGGTCGGCGTCCTCGCCTGCCATCGCATCCGCAGGCGCGCGCGGATGATCGCCGACGATCTGGCGATCCTGCGCATTCTCGCGACGCTCGCCGGGCAGCTTCTCCACCTCAAGAGCCACATCGAGGAGAAGACCCGCGTCCTCGAGCAGCACAACGCGATGCTGAAGCGCGCCCTCAACGCCGACGCGACGCGCTATGGCATCGTCGGAGACTCGCCCGAGCTGCTGCGCGCGATATCAGAGCTCGAGCGCGTCTCGGACGCGACCGCCGCCGTTCTGCTGCTCGGCGAATCAGGGTCGGGCAAGGAGCTGTTCGCGCGGGCGCTCCATCTCGCCGGATCGCGCCGCGACAAGCCTTTCATCAAGGTCAATTGCGCGGCGATCCCCGAAGCGCTGTTCGAGTCGGAGCTGTTCGGCCACGAGCGCGGCGCCTTCACCGGCGCGGCCGCCATGCGCGCCGGATGGTTCGAGCAGGCCGACGACGGAACGATCTTCCTCGACGAGATCGGCGAACTGCCGCTCGGCATGCAGGCCAAGCTGCTGCGCACCCTTCAGGAAGGCGCGCTGACGCGGCTTGGCGGAAAAAGCGAGATCAGGATCAACGTGCGCCTCGTCGCGGCGACCAACCGCGACCTCGCCGTCGAGGTCGGCCGCGGCGGGTTCAGGCAGGATCTCTTTTACAGGCTGAACGTCATACCGATCCGCCTTCCCTCGTTGCGCGAAAGGCGCGGCGACATTCCGGCGCTTGCGCTGCACTTTCTGAACCATGTCAACCAGGCCAACCAGCGCAACGTCAATCTCTCCGCCGACGCCATCTCGCGGCTGCAGGAGCATTCCTGGCCGGGCAACATCCGCGAGCTGTCGAACATGATCGAAAGGCTTGTGCTGCTCGCCGACCGACCGTCCCTGTCGGCCACCGACATCGAGCCTTTTTTCGCAGGCGGCGGGGACCCTGGCGCGCCGGCGCCGGCCGCCGCGCCTCCCCCCGACGCGATCGCGCTGCGTCCCTATATCGCCGCGACGTCTCATTCCGCGCAGCAGCTCAGGCAGGCGCTGGCGCAGAGCGGCGGCAACAAGTCGCGCGCGGCGCAGCAGCTTGGAATGACCGCCCGGCAGTTCGTGTATCGGTGCCAGAAGTTTGGAATTTGACCGTTCAGATAATGATCGACAATGTAAACAATTGTGAGCCCAGGCGCCGGCTGCATGGTCCGGGCGCCAGTTTGTAAGCCGCTGGGACGGCAGGCGTTTCAGGCGCGTCGTTGCGGCTGGCATGGCGGTTGCTGAGCGTCTGGGGCATCGCTGGCGAACGCCGCCACCCTTCTCGCCGCCGCGCTTCGCGTGGCGCCCGTCTTTCATATGAGGAATGTCATGATCAAGAATCGCAATGAGGTGACGGAGATGATCGTCGCGGCCAAGGTCGCCAAGGGGCTGACCTGGGCGCAGGTCGCGAAAGCGGTCGGAAAATCGAAGGAATGGACGACCGCCGGATGTCTTGGCCAGATGGCGTTCTCAAAAGCCGAAGCCGAAGCGGTCGGAGCCTTCTTCGGCCTGCCCGACGAAGCCGTCGCCTGGCTGCAGATCGCGCCGTACAAGGGCTCCCTGCCGACCGCCGTCCCGACCGATCCGCTGATCTACCGCTGGTATGAGATCGTCAGCGTCTATGGATCGACGATCAAGGAGTTGATCCATGAGGAGTTCGGCGACGGCATCATGAGCGCCATCGACTTCTCGATGGACATCAAGCGCGAAATCGATCCGAAGGGCGATCGCGTCGAGGTGCGCCTCTCCGGCAAATTCCTTCCGTACAAGAGCTATTGAGCGCGCCATTCCGGGCGCCCGGCTCGGAGCGAGCCCACCTCTCCATCCGGGCCTTCGACCGGAACGGCGTCCAGCATGTCTTCCGGAGGCTCCGGCGCCAGTCTGACCGGCGGCGGAGGCGCGCTTGATGTTTCCCTGTCAAGCGCTAAATTAGAGGCAGGAGGCTCCTCGATGGTTTTGAAACTGCCCCCGGGCGCCAAGGTTGGCCGGTTCGATGGAGAACCCGTCGTATTTGTCCGATCGACGGGCGTCTGGCTGCGCGACGGCGCCTGGACGCCGGATGTAACCGGCGAGGTATTCCACGAAGGCGCAGTCATGTCGGTCGAGGCGTTCAACAAGCGCTGGCCGTCGCTGCCGCCCTTGCCGGAAAGCATGTTCCAGCTCTCCGGCAAGCGTTCCGAAACGGCGGAATAAAACGCCTTCATCTCGGAGCGGAGGCGATCTTTTTCTTCTCCGTTCGGCAGGGATCTGTATCGCTCATATAGCGCATGTCCGCCGTTTCCCCTCGCCTCGAGCAGCGACGGCTCCCAGAGCTGCACCTCGCCCATCATGCCGTCCGGAAACCGCACATAGGCCTTGCGGTCGAAATAGCCTCCGGACGTCGTCACCCAACCTTCATCAATCAGGTCGAATCGCTCTGCCAAGCGCCTCGGCATAGGGCTTCGAGGCGAATTATGAAGTGCGGCGTATCGCAGCCGCCATCTTGGTGAAAGGCTCGGTGAACGCGGCGTTCCCGGTTCAGCCCGCTGATTTTGAGGAAAGTCTTATATAAGACCCTTAAAGGGGTCTTACGGCAGTCTAGCCGAAGCGTTTGTTCACTTGATGTTCTAGGCTGACGGATTTAGCCAATCCGTCAGGTGTCTGAATTTTCAGGAGATTTGATGGTGGGCGCACAAGGGCTCGAACCTTGGACCCGCTGATTAAGAGTCAGCTGCTCTACCAACTGAGCTATGCGCCCATCAAATCCTGCGCTTCGGCTGAGCCGGACCGCTTCGGAGGCGTCCGTGTAGCAAACCGAATCTGGCCTGTCCAGCGCCAATTGCCGCGCCGTCGCCCGCGCCGCGCAGGACGGCGGGCCGTCATCTTGTCGTCGTCTCGCTTTTGGACCATGGCCTAGGCTGAAAAAGACGCGCCGCGCGTCTTGTCCACCGCGCAGGCCGCCATGACGCCGACATCCGCCCTTTCAGCGCTCGGGCGCCGCACGCTGCCGAACCGCTACGATCTGTTGTGGACGGCCCTCATCTTTGCGGGCTTCATCGCCATCGGGCGTTATTCACGCGGCCTGACGCTCCCGATCCACGATCCCGCCTCGACGGTCTCCTCGCTCGACTACGCCGGCCTTCCCTACTACGCCATGCGCACCACGCTGCGCATGTTCGCAGCCATGGCCGCCTCGCTCGTCTTCACCTTCGTCTACGCCACGCTCGCGGCGAAGAGCCGGCGCGCCGAAAAGGTGCTGGTGCCGCTGCTCGACATCCTGCAGTCGGTGCCGATTCTGGGCTTTCTGTCCTTCACGATCACATTTTTTTTAGGGCTCTTTCCCGGTTCGATCCTGGGCGCGGAATGCGCCGCGATCTTTGCGATCTTCACGTCGCAGGCCTGGAACATGACCTTTTCGTTTTACCAGTCGCTGCGCAACGTGCCGCGCGACCTCGACGAGGTTTCAACCGGATTTCGCCTGACGCCGTGGCAGCGGTTCTGGCAGCTCGAAGCGCCCTTCGCCATGCCGGGCCTCATCTGGAACATGATGATGTCCATGTCGGGCGGCTGGTTCTTCGTCGTCGCCTCCGAGGCGATTTCCGTCGGCGACACCACCATCATGCTGCCCGGGATCGGCTCCTATCTCGCGCTCGCGATCAACGAGCGCAGCATCGCCGGCGTGCTCGCGGCCGTCGCCGCGATGGCGGTCGTGATCCTGCTTTACGACCAGCTGCTGTTTCGCCCGCTTGTCGCCTTCGGGGCGCGCTTCCGCGTCGAGCTTTCGGCCGGCCAGACCGAATCACGCTCCTTCGCGCGCGACCTGTTCCTGCGCTCGGCGTGGCTGCAGACGGGCTTTCGCCCGATCGCCGAGGCGCTGCGCGCGGTCTCTTTCTGGCGGCTCGACTGGCTCGGCGGCGCCGGCGCGCCGCAGGCCGCGCGGAGCCGGGCCATGTCGTTCGCCTTCGACATCCTGTGGTACGGCGCAGTTCTCGCCGGCGTCGCTTGGTCGTGCTGGCTGATCTTCGACTTCGTGCGGGCCGAGATCTCGCCCGCCGAATTCGGCCGGGCGCTGCTCTACACCCTGTACACGCTGGCGCGGGTCATCGTGCTCATCGTGCTCGCGACGCTGGTCTGGGTCCCGATCGGCGTCTGGATCGGCCTCAGGCCGCGCGTCGCCGAGGCGGTGCAGCCGCTCGCCCAGTTTCTCGCCGCCTTTCCGGCGAACGTCGTGTTTCCGATCGCGGTGATCTGCATCCTGCGCTTCCATCTGAACCCGGAAGTGTGGCTCAGCCCGCTGATCATTCTGGGCACGCAATGGTATATTCTGTTCAACGTCGTCGCCGGCGCGGCGGCCTTTCCGAACGACCTCAAGGAAGCCGTCAGGGGCTTCCGCATCCGCGGCTTCGACTGGTGGTTCAAGGTGATGATCCCGGCGATCTTCCCCTATTACGTGACGGGCGCGCTCACCGCCTCGGGCGGGTCCTGGAACGCGGCGATCGTGGCCGAGCATGTGCGCTGGGGCGACGACGTGCTGACCGCGCAGGGCATCGGCTCCTATATCGCGATCGCCACCGACGCCGGCGACTATCCGCGCATCGTGCTCGGCGTCGCGCTGATGTCGGTCTTCGTCATCCTGTTCAACCGCATGCTCTGGCGTCCGCTGGCCCTGCTCGCCGAACGCCGGCTTCGTCTCGATTGAGGGCTTCCCATGTCCGACCCCATCTCCGCCCCTCAGGGAGCCACCGCCGCCGGCGCGCCGGTGATCGTGCTTGAGAACATCGTGCAGCATTACCGCACGGGCTCGGGCGAGACCGGCCCGCGCATCCTCGACGACGTGTCGCTGACGCTGCGCGAGAACGAGATCGTCGGCCTGCTTGGCCGTTCGGGCTCGGGCAAGTCCACGCTGCTTCGCATCGTGTCGGGCCTCACGCGTCCGGCTTCGGGCTCCGTCGCCTATCTCGGCCAGCCGGTCGAGGGGCCGATCGACGGCGTCGCCATGGTGTTCCAGAGCTTCGCCCTGTTTCCATGGCTCACCGTGTTCGACAATGTCGAGCTTGGCCTTCGCGCCAAGAAGGCCCCGCGCGAGGAGGCGCGCCGCCGCGCCCTCAAGGCGATCGACGTGATCGGCCTCGACGGCTTCGAATCGGCCTTCCCGAAGGAGCTTTCGGGCGGCATGCGCCAGCGCGTCGGCTTCGCCCGCGCGCTCGTCGTCGATCCGAACATCCTGTTGATGGACGAGCCGTTTTCAGCGCTCGACGTGCTGACGGCCGAAACGCTGCGCACCGACCTGCTCGACCTCTGGGTCGAAGGGCGCATGCCGATCAAGTCGATCCTGATGGTGACCCACAATATCGAGGAGGCGGTGCTGATGTGCGACCGCATCCTCGTGCTGTCGTCGAATCCGGGACGCATCGCGGCCGAGATCGCCGTGAGCCTGCCCCATCCGCGCAACCGGCTCGATCCCGAATTCCGCCAGCTCGTGGACCGCATCTATGCGCTGATGACGCAGCGGCCCGACCCGACGGCGACGCGCGAAGGGCTGTTCGCCGGCCTCGGCGTCGGCATGTCGCTGCCGCACATCTCCACCAACACGCTGGCCGGCATGATCGAGGAGATCGCCGCCGATCCCTATTTCGGCAAGGCCGACCTGCCGGCGCTGGCCGACAGCCTGCAGATGGAGATCGATGAGCTTTTCCCCGTGGCCGAGACGCTGCAATTGCTGCGCTTCGCCGAGCTCGAGGAAGGCGACATCAAGCTGTCGCCGGCCGGGACGCGCTTCGCCGACATGGAGACGGACGAACGCAAGAAGCTGTTCGGCGAGCATCTTCTGGCCTTCGTGCCGCTCGCCGGGCGGATCAGGGCCGTGCTCGAGGAACGGCCGAGCCATACGGCGCGCGCCGCGCGCTTCCTCGAAGAACTCGAAGACCATATGTCCGACGACTATGCCGAGACCACGCTTCGCAGCGTGGTCAACTGGGGCCGCTACGGCGAGCTTTTCGCCTATGACGAAAACTCCGAGCTGTTCAGCCTCGAGAACCCGCAATAGGCGTATCGAGCCGACGCGTCTCGCCCTGCCCGTTTGGTCGTCAGCGTTTCGGCCGCGCGCCTTGTTTCCCCCGGAGACGATGTCGCGGCGCAGGGACGTCCCGGCCGGGACCGCCCTTTCCGCGACACGGCTGCGCGGATCTGAACGAAGAAGAAGCGGCTACCGATGCGGCGGCCGGAAGATCGGCAGCCGTTTTGCGCCCTGCGCCGGCAGAAGCTGCGCATTTTCGGCTTCGACGCCGAGGCCGGGCGCCTGCCGATATTGTCTGGCGACGTCGGGCGCCACGCTTCGCCCGGTGCGCATCGTCTGGGCGCCAGCGACATCGGCGACAGCAAGGTGAGGCGTCGTCACGGCGAAAGCAGCCATGATGACCGCGGAATAAATTTTCATCTGAGGCGCTCCCCGGTTTGTTCTGTGAGCCACGCGCCGTTCGATCGCGTGCGGCGTCCGCCGACATATTGGCGAGCTCAGCCCGGTTATTTCTGTTTGTGGCGATTTCGGACAGAGTCGATGGAGGCGGCCGAACATTCGACTTGGTGACAAAGTAATAACGCGATTGAATAATTCTCAATTATATTATAAGTTGCGACTATATTTGCATTAAAATAACGTTATAACTCGATAAAATAGTATGTATTTAAATATATATGACGCAATTCATCATGATGACGCGCATGATAGAACGATTATCAATGTTTTAATTATTTCTCAGTTTTCACGCAAAATTTACATCTTAATTAAGAGCACAAATAATTTAATGACGCAACACAAAACTATAAAATACCACATTTATTTATGGCGTGCGGTCATGCCAGGGCCTAAACATGCTGCTAACGCTCTCAAATTCGTGGATTTCTTAGCAATTGCAGCAATGACGCCGACGAATTGAGAGAAAGAGAGAACAGGCGCTTTCGACAACTGAACCGCCGGCGCCTCAGAGCGCCGACGAGGCTGCCGTCCGCCGATCGCGCCCCGCGCCTTCCCGCTCTCATCCCAGCCCGAACCAGAGCGTCGCGAAGCCGAGAAAGGACGAGAAGCCGACGACGTCCGTCACCGTGGTGACGAAGGCCCCCGAAGCCACCGCCGGATCGACCCGCAGCCGCGCCAGAATCTGCGGAATGAGAATGCCGCCGAGCGCGCCCGCGACGAGATTGGTCACCATGGCGAGGCCGATGACCACGCCAAGCCCCGGCATGTCGAACCAGTAGCCGGCGACGATCCCGGTCAGCACGCCGAAGCCGACGCCGTTGACGAGGCCGACCATCACCTCGCGCAGGACGATGCGCGCGGCGTTGGCGCGCGACAGTTCGCGCGTCGCGAGCGCGCGCACCGCTACCGTCATGGTCTGGGTCGCGGCGTTGCCGCCCTGGCTCGCGACGATCGGCGCGAGCACGGCGAGCGCCACCATTTTCTGCAGCTGCCCCTCGAACAGCCCGAGCACGGCCGAAGCGATGAAAGCCGTAACGAGATTGACGAACAGCCATACGAAACGGCTCTTCGCCGTCCACAGCACGGTGTCGGAGAGCTCCTCCGACTCGGACACGCCGCCGAGCGCCTTCAGATTGGCGTCGGCCTCTTCCTGAATGACGTCGACGACGTCGTCGATGGTGACGACGCCGACGAGCCGCCCGGCCTCGTCGACGACCGGCGCCGAAACCCGAGTGTAGCGCTCGAACAGGCGCGCCACCTCCTCGCGGTCCTCCGTGACCTCGATCCGGCGCCGGTCGGCCGACATGATGTCTTCGAGCAGGGCCTTGCTCTTCGAACGCAGCAGCGTGTCCAGAAACACCGTTCCGAGCAGCCGGTGGCCGGGATCGACGATGAAGATCTCGAAGAACGAATCCGGCAGGCGCTCCTCGTCGGTGTCGCGCATGACGTCGATCGCCTGCCCCGCCGTCCAGTAGGGCGGCGCGGTGACGAAGGTCGTCTGCATCAGACGGCCGGCCGAATAGTCGGGATAATGCAGCGAGCGTTCGAGCTGGGCGCGGTCGATCGCCGGCAGCGCGTCGAGAATCTCCGCCTGGTCCTCGGGCTCGAGATCCTCGAGCAGGGTCACGGCGTCGTCGTTTTCGAGGTCTCGCACGCCTTCGGCGACTTCGCTCGCCGGCAGCTCCTCCAGGATTTCGTCGCGGATGTTGGCGTCGATCTCGGTCAGCGCGGCAAAGTCGAAGCTGTGCCCCATGAGCCGCACGAGCCGCACGCGCTCTTCGGGGTCGAGCGCCTCGAGCAGCCCGCCAAGGTCGGCCTCATGCAGATCGGCGGCGAGCACGATCGCGCGCGGCCCGTTCTCCTCGGCGATCGCGGCCTTGACCTCGGCGAGGAACGCTTCGCGGACGGCGCCGTCTTCGTCGTAGATCGACTGCGCCTCGGCGAGGTCTTCGTCTCCGGCTTCGGCCATGTGCGCCCTTCATCCCTGTCGTTCGCGTTGAATGGGTTCATAGAGCGGTTTTGCCGGGCCGCAAGACTCAATCGCCGGGGCGCGGCGTCAGCTTTGGCGCGCGCCCGCCGCATTTGCGGCCTTGACGCGCCAGCCCGCCGCGGCGAACCCTCCGCACGGATGAACGACGGAAAGACAAAGCCGGTGCGCATGATCCTGGCCGCGAAAATTTTCTTTGGGACCGCTTTTCTTGCGGGCGCCTTTCTTGGCGGCCCGCTCCTTGCGGCTCCGGCGCAGGCCGCAGGCTGCGGCGACGGCGCGCTCGGCGTGGCGCGCGTGGTTCAGGTCGGGACGCCGCCGGGCCAAAGCCTCGCCGTCGGGCTCAAGAGCTATCCGCGCACGCTCGCCCTCAAGGATCGGGAAGTCGTTCTGACCTTCGACGACGGCCCCCTGCCCGCCACAACGACGAAGATCCTCGACGCGCTCGCCGCCCAATGCGTCAAGGCGACCTTCTTCCTTGTCGGGCGCAACGCGCAGGCCAATCCGAAACTGGCGAGACGCATCGTGGCCGAAGGCCACACCATCGCCCACCACACTTTTTCCCACCAGATCCTGCGCAACATTTCCGAATCAAGAGCCAGGGAAGAAATCGAGAAGGGCTTTCGCGCCGACGAGGCCGCGGCGTTCGGCTCGGGCGGGCCGCCGCACGGCTCGCGCTTCTTCCGTTATCCGGGCTTCGCCGACACGCCCGAGCTCAACGCCTGGCTCGCGACGCAGGGCGCGGTCGTGTTCGGCGCCGACGTCTGGGCTTCGGACTGGGTGAAGATGACCCCGCAGGAGGAGCTTGAACTCGTCCTGAAGCGTCTTGAAGCCTCAAAGGGCGGCATTCTGCTGATGCACGACATCAAGGCGCAGACGGCCGCCATGCTGCCCGAGCTCCTCGGCGAGCTGAAGCGGCGCGGATACGCCATCGTCCATCTCGTTCCGGGCGACGCGCCGCCGCCGCTGCGCGACGCGCCGCCGGGCTGGTCGTCCGAGACGCAAAAATTCCTACAGGCTCCGGCCTCGTCCAGAGCGACGCCTGCGCCGCCGGCGGACCTCGCGCGCCGCCCCGCGCGAGAGTCTCCATGAAAGGCGCCGGAACGCTTGAGAGCCGCATTCGTTGGCCGACGCCCGATCGAGGGGCGCGGAGGGCGCCATGCCGTCGAAACGCAGTCCCGACGAAGCGGCCGCCTCGCTGTTCGACGCGGAGCCGGCGTCGCTCGCCGCGCTCAACGACATGATCGCCGCGATGGATCCGCTGAGCGCTGGGGCGCCGCGCGCTGTGCCTGGCGAAGGGCCGGTCGGCGCGCCGATCGCCTTCGTGGGCGAGCAGCCCGGCGATCAGGAGGAGACTCAGGGGCGCCCCTTCGTCGGCCCGGCCGGCCGGCTTTTCTCGCGCGCTCTGGAGGATGCGGGGCTCGATCGCAAGGCGTGCTATCTCACAAACGCCGTCAAGCATTTCAAATTCCAGCAGCGCGGCCGGCGGCGCATCCACGAGAAGCCTTCCGCCGGCGAGGTGAAGCGCTACCGCTGGGCGCTTGAGAAGGAGCTTGGCTTCGTTCATCCGCACATTGTGGTCGCGCTCGGCGCGACCGCGGCCCTTGCGCTCGCCGGCCGCAGCCTGTCGGTGCTGCGAGAGCGGGGCCCCTTCGGCTTCGATGGACGCCGGGGCTATGTCACGGTGCATCCGTCCTTTTTGCTGCGCCTGCCCGACGAAGCTTCGAAGCGGCGCGAATATGACGCCTTCGTCGAGGATCTGCGACGCGTCGGCGCGCTGGCGCAGGAGCTCTGACCCGTTCCCGGTCGCGACGCGTCCTTTTCGCCCCGGCGCGACCGTTCGAATGGGTCGCGTCCGGCGCGCCGGTCAACCCGACCGCCGCAGGGCTGGGCCGGGCGCTTCTGTCGCCTGACGAGCCGGCATGCGATCGAAGGGCGGACGGCAGAAAAAGCGAAAAAGCGGGCTGCTGTCGAGGTCGGCTTAGGGTCCAGACTCATAACCAGTAGCTGACAGTCGCAGCGATGTGGACGGCGGCGAGGAAATTCGCGGCGCTTCTGTCGTACCGCGTTGCGACGCGCCGAAAGTCCTTCAACCGGCAGAACATCCGGTTTCGGTAAAGGACTGGCGAAAAGCAGTTTTTCCATTTCCGGCTGGCCTTGGGTGGGATGTTCGGCATCGCGCCGCGATCCTCGACCTGGCGGCGGATGGCGTTGGCGTCATAACCTTTGTCGGCGTGGAGAATGTCGCAGACGGGAAGCTGTGTGAGCAACGCCGCGCCAGCGGTGCAATCGGCGACATGCCCGCCGCTCAGTATGAACGCCAGCGGGCGACACAGGGCATCGGTCAGCGCGTGGATTTTCGTCGTTCGCCCACCCCGCGAGCGACCAACCGCCTGATTTTTCTCCCCCTTTACCGCCTGCGGCCGAGCGATGCGCCTTGACCGCCGAACTGTCGATCAGAACCTCGGCCGGTGGCCCGCCCGCTTGCGCAAGAGCTTGAAACAAGGCCGTCCACACGCCCTTTGGCACGTCGGTTTCGGCTTGGCTTGTGGCGGCCGCCTTTGAGAAAATGACCACCGCCAACATGGTTCGCGCGGCGGACGCTGCCAGCGATCAGGAGATGGCGAAAACTGAGGCCTCTGACGAAGCCGTTGGGGCGAATGAACAAACTCCAGCCTCTCCCCGCAGGTTTTTTCGACCTCGCGACGAGGCCGTCGAGGAGGCGGAACTGACGGCGTGATCTCAGAAAAGGGGGCCGGCTTAGCAGCCGGCTCCAATCTAAGCCATCTCGCCCGCCGTGGCTGATTCCTCAACGAAAACAGAGGGCTCAGTTTTGAGCCGGGGTCGGCGGCCGAATTTTCGACCGTTCAAAGACAAAGGGTTAGATGATCCAAACTTGGATCATCTCTTGAGCCCGGCTAGGCGACGGTGCTGAGCGCAGTTTTGCGCCCTTCAAAATCAAAGGGTTAGCCGGGCCGAAATCTCAGCCCAGTGAAATCAGGCCGTTAGCGGGAGGCCGACGCCAAAACGGCGTCGGTTTAGCAAGGCAAAGAGGCTGAGTCGCTGGGCTGAAATCTCAGGCTGGGCGCATAAACGAAATTCTGCATTCCGGGAGTGTCCTGGGAGTGCCCCGACGATAAAATGGAGATGCCAAGATGCGGTTTTGCACCTTAAGTCTTTGAAAAGACTGGTGCCGCAAGAGGGATTCGAACCCCCGACCCCATCATTACGAATGATGTGCTCTACCGGCTGAGCTATTGCGGCGTACGGCTTCGTAAGCCGCAGCGACACTCCCTTAGCGACAAGCGCGACGATCTGCAACCGCCCTCTGCGTCACAAGCGTCTCGTTTGGCTCATTTGGCCGTCTTGAAGAGATCGGCGAGGTTTCCTGGCTTTTCGGCGGCCGGTCCCGCGCCCGGTTCCGGCGAAACCGTGTCAGAGTCAGGCTTCAGCTCGAGCCCGGACGCTTCGGGCTCCTCGAGCAGCAGCGGCTCGCCCGGGCCTGGCAACGGCGCGAAAATCGCGTCTTCGGTCTCGTCCGCGGCCGGCAGGCGCTCAAGCGGCGCGCGCCATTCGAAAGCGTCGAGCCGACCTGTGACGGGCGACACGGGACGCCATGTGGACGACACCACCCCGTCGGCGACCCAGATCGGGTCGCGCGGCGCGTGCGACGCCCGCGTCAGCCATTCGCGCGCATATCCCGCCGCCCCATGTTCGGCGTCCTCCAGCTCCGCCATCAGACGGCACATGCGCGCGGCGGGCCGGTCCGGACCGTCGACGAGCGGCTGCATCGCCTCGCGCGCGGCCGAATAGTCGCCGGCGTCGAGCGCGGCGCGGGCGACGAGGAGCTTGCTTTCGGCCTCGCGCGGGGCGAGCTGCGCGAGCGCCATGGCGCGCCTGCGCCGCTCTTCGGGCGAATCGGCCGGGCGCATTCCGAAATAGATCCTGGCGAGCTCGGGATGCGGCGTCGAGGGCCAGGCGCCTTCGATGAGCTTTTCAGCCTTGCGCGTGTCGCCGGCTTCATGCGTCAGCCTGGCGGCGAGCGCCACGGCGGGCTCGAAGGTCGGGGCGCGCTTCAGCGCGGACTTCGCCAGCGACAGCGCGTCCGCAGGGCGGGCGTCAGCCGCTTCGATCGCCAGCGCCGTCTCGAGCACGGCGCGGCGCCTTTCGCGCGCCTGATTTTCTTCGGGCGATCCGTTCACGGCCTTGTCGAGCGTGACAAGCGCGCCGCGCCAGTCGCCTGCGGCGACCCTGTGATCGAACTCCTCCTTGCCGGCCCAGGGCAACAGCTTGAGCTCGCGCGCCGCCTCGGCGCAGCCATGCGCGGTCTCGAAGTCGCCGCGACGCTCGGCCTCGACGTAAAGGCCGCGCAGGCCGAGAAGGCGCGTGTCGGGGCGCTTCGCCATTTCCGTGAAGACGGCCTCGGCCTGCGCCGGATCGCCGGAGAGCTGGGCCGCCTGGGCGCGCAGCAGCAGCGTCAGCGGATCGCCCGGCAGCTTCCTGTGCGCCGCCGCGGCCGCCCGCCGCGCCATCTCGGCGTCGCCCTCGGCGACGGCGATCATGCCGCGGGCGATCGCGGCCTGTCCCTTTTCGCGGCGACGCAGGCGCGAGGCCGTGGTCGTGAACGAGGGAATGTTGAAGACGAAACGCAGCAGGGCCCAGGCAACGCTGACGAGGACCGCGAGGCCAAGCGCCACGGCGACCCCCATGAGCACGCTGGTTTCGACCGTGTAGCCGTACCAGCGGAAATGAAGTTCGCCGGGATGCTCGATCAACCAGGCCTCGCCGACGGCGAGGGCGACCAGAACGGCGAGAAAGATGAGGACGCGAATCATGGGCGGGCCGCCGGATCTTTGGGTTGCGGGCGCAAGGCGCGTCGCCTTCGACGCGCCGTCCGCCGAAACGGAGACGTCGCGCGACGCGCCGGGCTCAGGATTTCGTCTTGGCGGAGGCCTTGACCGCGTCCGCCTCGATCGCTTTTGCGGCGGCGACGGCGGCGAGGCGCGCCTTGGCCGCCTCGCCCCATTTCGCCGACTTCGCCTTTACGTCTTCAGGCAGCTTCGACCAGAGTTCATAGGCCCTGGCGAGTTCGCCGCGCTTCAGCTCGGCCGAAATGGCCGCGAGACGGCCGGGAATGTCGTCGTCGGCGGGATCGGCTTCGCGGCGCACACGCACCAGATTGAGCGCGTCATGCTTCAGCCGGTCGATGATGCTGAGATCCTTCGGCGGATCCTTGAGTTCGAGCGACGGCGTAAGCGCCGCGAAACGCTCTTCGAGCGCCACGAGCTTGACGACGCCCGAATCGGCATAGGGCTTCAGCGCGTTAAGCCGCGCCGGATCGACGCCTTTTTCCTGGAGCGCGGCGAGATCGTTTGCGAACGGCGCGCCCGAGGCCACATGCTCCCGCAACATGGCGGCGAGCAGCGCGACGGAATAGGCCGCGTCGCGCTCCTTGATCGTGGCCGTCGTGGCTTCGAGCGCCTTGCGGGCCTCTTCGTCGACCTTCAGCTCGGCGCCTTTCGCTTCGACCGATTCGAGGCGCGAGCCGAGATCCTGCATATGGCCTGCGACGCGCGATTCAAATCCTTCGAGTTTTGCGGCGACTTCATCGAGGCGCGCGTTGAGCGGGCCGAGATCCGGCTGCGGCGGGGCCGGCGCGTCGAGGACGCGGCGCGCGCCTTCGGCCGCCGAAGAGGCCGAGGCCTCCGCCTGTTTGGCGACGTCCTGCGCTGTCGCCGCGGCGCTTTCGGCTTTGGCCGCGGCGGCCCTGGCGGCGTCCATGACGTCATCCGGCAGGGATGATTTCATGTTGGCAGCCGTCTTCTCGGCCGCGTCGACGCGCGCCTGAAGAGCGGCGAGCGAGGCCGAGGCGGCGGCGACTTTCTTGTCAAGCTCGACCGTGCGCGCGTTGACGCTGGCGACGGGGTCAGGCCCGGACGTCTTTTCGAGATAACGCAGGGTCGCGTCGGCGCCTGCTCCGCCGAGCGCGCCGACGACGAGAGCGCCAAGGAGAAGAGGCAGGCGCGACGGACGCCGATCCGGCGCCGCGGGCGCCACGCCCGTAGCCGGCTCGCGAGGTTCGGCCTCGCCGCTCGGCTCGTCGGTTGCGCCCGGCGCGGTCGATGCGTCATCCGACGGTCGGGGCTCGTTCGCTGCGGCCGCGCCGCTCGAATCGTCCTTGTCCCCGGCCATCGCACGCCCCCCTATTTTCCCTCTTTAAGTAAAGCATGGCGGAACGGCCCGCAATGTGGAAGCCCGCCCGCGAAACCGCGGGAGACGCGGCGGCCTCGCCTCCATTCGGCGCTGCGCCGCATGGAGGCGCTCGTCGCCGCGCGGCCATTTTTCGAGACATTTTCCGCCGCGCCTCAAGCTTCTCATTCAATTGATCTTTTTGTCGCTGTCCGATCGAAGGCTTTGGCCCTTCGGCGGATGCGCCACAGTTTATGGAACTATTTATAAATATCACAATTTATCATTCATATAATGAATAGCGCCTGATGCCATTTGTCGTCACATTTTAATGTCACGCATCAGTTGATCGGCTCATACGCCCTCTCGGAGATCCAAAATGTCGTTTGATCTGGCCCGAACGCCGCGCCGTCGCGGCCGGGCGTCTCTTGTCGTGAACCTGCGACGCCTCATTTTCGCCTGCGGCGCGGCCGCCGTGGCGACCTTCAGTTCGGCGGCGGCGGCGCCGGCGATCCTGACGTCGCCCGTGTCCGGCAATCCCGGAGACTTCATCACGCTGTCCGGTTCGGGCTTTGGAAGCGCCCCGCGCGTATTCCTGAAATCCGGAGCGTCGGGCCCGGAGGTCGAACTCGACGTGTCTCAGAGCCGCGACAATCTCGTCGTCGTCCGCATCCCCAGGGCGGCCGCCTTCGATCTCTACACGGTGCGCGTGCTCGACACGCAGGGCGGAGCGAGCGCCAGCACGCAGATCAACGCCCCTCAGGTGCACTACATCGACGCGCCAGACACCGCCAGCGGCTATGAAAACCGGGTGTTCGGACGCAATCTCTACGTCAACGGTCAGACCCCGGTCGTTTCGTTTCTCGACACGGTCACCAACGCCAAGGCCCAAGCGACGGTCGTCGGGAAGAACCCCTACCAGCTGATTTTCGTCGCGCCGTCTTCGATCGTAGCCGGCCACCCCTACAAGGTGGTCGTGTCCAACGCCTATGCGGAGACGACCAGCGAATCGACCACCATGGGTCATCCGGGCGGTCATGACTTCTACAAGACCAACATGGCCTGGGGCGCCGAGTTCACCGCCTACGATCTCCCAAGCTACAGGAACGGCGCCCCCGGGGGAGACCCCACGGGCCATCGTTATTTCAACGTCAAGACCGATCCGGCGCTGGTCGTCAAGGCGACGGGCGACGGCGTGACCAACGACGCGCCGGCGATCCAGGCGGCGATCGACAAGGCGTCCAAAAATGGCGGCGGCCGCGTCTTCCTGCCGGCCGGCGTCTACAACCTCGGATATACCGGAATCTACATCCGCGCGGGCGTCGCGATTCAGGGCGCGGGCCGCACGGCGACGAAGATCATCTACGGCCCGACGACGCCGCAGGGCTCGTCCTTCACCATGGCCGGCGTCTATATTCCAGACAGCGGCGCGAGAACCGGAATAGCCGATCTCTCCATCCAGAACCTCGACGTCACGAGCCAGCGCGTGAGGAACCTCAATCGCGTTGGCGGAACCCTGTCGAAATTCTTCATCGTGCGGGTCGACTGGGACATGGGCTCCGGCTGGTTCATGGACATCATCGGCGACCGCATCGTGATTCTCGGATCGACGTTCACCCAGGCCAAGAACTACCATAACGGCGATCAGTTCACGGGCGGCCTTGGACCGTTCTACATCAAGCCTGTCACCAATATGACGTTCAAGGACAACATCGTGACCTGGGCGACGAACCAGATCCAGATCGATGAATCCGTCAACGTCCGGATCGAGAGCAACCGGTTTATCCGCAGCGCGTCCGACACCATCGTGGCGACAGCGGCGCAGACCTCATGGCCGTACACGACGAAGAAGATCGAGGTCGGCGACGTCATCAGCCGCCGCATCGGCCGTCATCTCGCCATGCAGTTCTGCAAAAACATCTTTGTCACCAATAACAGCTTTGAGGTGAGCGACGGGCGGCTCGCCGACAACTGGAACGACGGAGAAGGCTTCCTTAACGAGTCGCGTGGGCGCGAGGACGTCGGCGTCGTCACAGCCGCCTCGGCGACAAGCGTCACCGACGACTCCCGCTGCTCCGGCGACTGCGTCTGGAACTATTACCCGAACGCGTCGGTGATCTTTCTCGTCTCGGGCGACGGCGCGGGGCAATGGCGCCGCATCACGGGCAAGAACGGCAACACCTTCATGCTCGACAGGCCATGGGACGTGACGCCGAAGGCCGGCGACCACTTCTCGATGGCGCCGCCGTCCTTCGAGAATGTCGTCGTCTACGGCAACTTCATGACGGGGCCGCTCACGGGGGTGGCGCTGTGGTCCGGCATGTTCATCAACGTTTCGGTCGTCGGGAACAGGCTGACCGACGCGTCGGGCATCTACATCGACGCCAAGTCGTGGGACAAGGGCCGCGTGTCCAACTTCCGCGTGCACAGCGCCTTCAAGAACATCGAAATCAAGGCCAACATCCTCAAGAACACGCTCGGCCAGCGCGCCGTCTATATCTGGTCGGGTCAGACGCTGGTCTATCCGAACCAGATCTGGGGCACGTCGATGTTTGGCGTGGAGATACGCTCCAACCAGCTGACCGCAAAGCCCGGCACCTATCCCTACCTGTACCGCGAGGGCTACAACAACAACGTGCTCTACCAGAGCTCCGCGCCCTATGTCGAAAGCGGGATCCCGGCGCTTCTCGGCGTGGTGTTCCAGGGCAACAGCTGCGTCAACTGCCCGCGCGTCTTCACGCTGACGACCGGCGCCGTGGGCACGGTGCTGTGGAACACGTCATGGTCGGCCTCGCCCGGCGTGTCCTCGATCTTCCTCTATGACGTGCCGGTCGCTCCCACGACGACGCAGGCCTCGTCCGGGACGGTGGTCGGAAAGGACTGAACGCGCGCCGCGCGCGAGGAGCTCAACCCTCCTTGCGCGCGGCTGTCATGTAGTTCACGGCCAAGTCGCGGCCGAGCCGCCAGGATCCGGCGAGCGGATCGAAGATCACGCCGGTCTCGTCGAACGCCGTCAGCCCCGCGCGCGCGAACGCGCGCTCGAGCTCGCGCGGCGTGACGAACTTGCGCCAGTCATGCGTGCCGCGCGGCGCCCAGCCCAGCACATATTCGGCGCCGACGACGGCGAGCACATAGGATTTCGCCGTGCGGTTCAGCGTCGCGGCGACGACGAGGCCGCCCGGTCTTGCGAGCGCCCCGGCGGCGCTTACGAACCCCGCGACGTCACGCACATGCTCCAGCACCTCCATCATGAAGACGGCGTCGAAGCTCTCCCCGGCCTCGGCCAGCGCCTCGACGCTTGAACAGCGATAGTCGATCGAAAGCCCCGAAGCCTCGGCATGGACTTTCGCCGCAGCGATATTGGCGGGCGCCGGATCGACGGCGCAGACGCTCGCGCCAAGGCGGGCGAGCGGTTCGGCGAAAAGCCCGGCGCCGCAACCCGCGTCGAGCAGGCGCAGCCCCTCGAGCGGCCGCGCGGGAGAAACGCCGGCCCGCGGCCCGAAATGACGCAGCAGCAGATCGCGGGCATGGGCGACGCGCACGGGATTGAGCCGGTGCAGCGCGGCCATCGGCCCGTCGAGCCGCCACCAATCCTGCGCCAGCGCGTCGAACCGCGCCACTTCTTCGGCGTCCACCGAGGACGCCCGCTCCGCCTGACCCGCCGCCATGGTTTGCATTCCGTCCGGCTTTATTGCATATACGCGCCCGCGCTCGGGGCCGCGCCGTCAACGGCGCGTCGCGCCGGGCCGCCCGCCGCGAAACCTTGATAGGCCGTCCGCACGGCGCAAGGCAAATCGCGTCAGCCGTCGAATCCCAAGGTCTTTATTCAGGACCGCCCGCGCGAAGGAGCGCTTTTGGCGCCGATGCCCCGTCTCGTGATGAAATTTGGCGGCACTTCGGTCGCGAACATGGACCGCATCCGCAATGTCGCGCGCCATGTCGCGCGCGAGCGCGCCGCCGGCTTCGACGTCGCCGTCGTCGTCTCGGCCATGTCCGGCAAGACCAACGAGCTCGTCGGCTGGTGCCAGGACGCCGCGAAGATCTTCGACCCGCGCGAGTATGACGTGGTCGTCTCCTCGGGCGAGCAGGTCACGGCCGGCCTTCTCGCGATGACGCTGGTCGGCCAGGGAATCCCCGCAAGGTCCTGGCTCGGCTGGCAGATTCCGATCCTGACGACCTCCGCCCATGGTTCGGCGCGCATCGACGAGATCGACGGAACGTCGCTCGTCGACGGGTTTTCGCGCGGCGAGGTGGCGGTGATCGCGGGTTTCCAGGGGCTTGATCCTGAAACGCGCAGCGTCACCACGCTCGGGCGCGGCGGGTCCGACACCAGCGCCGTCGCCATCGCGGCCGCGGTCAAGGCCGACCGCTGCGACATCTACACCGACGTCGACGGCGTCTATACGACCGATCCGCGCATCGTGCCCAAGGCGCGCCGTCTCGACCGCATCGCCTTCGAGGAGATGCTCGAAATGGCTTCGCTTGGCGCCAAGGTGCTTCAGGTGCGCTCGGTGGAGCTCGCCATGACCCACAAGGTCAAGACTTTCGTGCGGTCTTCCTTCGACGACCCGGATTTCCCGCAGCCCGGCACGCTGATGTGCGACGAGGAGGATATCGTGGAGCAGCCGATCGTGACGGGCATCGCCTTCGCCCGAGACGAGGCGCAGATCACGCTGAAGCGCGTCGCCGACCGCCCCGGCGTCGCCGCCGCCGTGTTCATGCCGCTCGCCGAGGCCAACATCAACGTCGACATGATCGTCCAGGTCGCCTCCGACGACGGCCGCACGACCGACATGACCTTCACCGTTCCCGGCGTCGAATTCGAGCGCGCCAAGGCCATTCTGATCAAGGCCCAGTCCGAGATCGCCTTTGAAAGCCTGCACGGCGCGAGCGACGTCGTGAAAATCTCGGCGATCGGCGTCGGCATGCGCAGCCACGCCGGCGTCGCCGCCAGGGCCTTCCGGGCGCTCGCCGACAAGGGCATCAACATCAGGGCGATCACCACCTCCGAGATCAAGTTTTCGGTGCTGATCGATTCCGCCTATACCGAGCTCGCGGTGCGCACGCTCCATTCGCTCTACGGCCTGGACCAGGGCTGAGTCCGAACCGGACGCCCCGCCGCGTCACGCTGAAGGCCCGCGGCGGGGCGTTTTCGCCGCGACGGCCGATATTATGAGAAAATTTCGGCGAAACCGACGACCGCCGGGCGGCCGCCGGCGTCTCGCGGACGGCGCGGCGCACCAATTGCTTGCGGATCGGGCCCCTCGCTGTTTAAAGGGGGATCACGACGCAGAAACGACGGCCGCGCATTCCGTCGCCTTTCGGCGCGCCGTCCATTGCTCACGCGGCTCCACCGCCCCGATCGGCCCAAGCGGCCCGTTTGGGCCAATTTAGGAACAAGCCATGTACGGCGCACTCGGCGGACCGCGTCTGCTGCTGCGCCGGCTTCGCGAAGTCATGGCGGAGCCGGTCAGCCCGCAGGCGCGGCTCGACAAGATCGTCGTCCATATCGCCGCCAACATGGTGGCGGAGGTCTGCTCGGTCTATATCCTGCGCGCCGACGGACGGCTTGAGCTTTATGCGACCGAGGGCCTGAACCGCGACGCGGTGCATCGCACCACCATGCGCGCGAGCGAGGGCCTCATCGGCCTCATCGCGGAGACCGCCGAGCCGCTCGCCCTCGCCGACGCCCAGACGCATCCGGCCTTCTCGTACCGCCCCGAGACGGGCGAGGAAATCTATTCGTCCTTCCTCGGCGTGCCGATCCTGCGCGGCGGCAACACGCTCGGCGTGCTCGACATCCAGAACCGGGCGCGGCGGGTCTACACCGACGAGGAAATCGAGGCGCTTCAGACCACGGCGATGCTGCTCGCCGAGATGATCGCCTCGGGCGAGCTGCATTCGCTCGCCGTCGAGCCCGGCGCCGACATCGCGCTCGGGCGTCCGCGCAGCCTCAAGGGCATGGCCCTCGCCGACGGCGTCGGCCTCGGCCATGTCGTGCTGCATGAGCCGCGGATCGTCGTCAAGCAGCTCATCGCCGAGGACGTCAAGCAGGAGCTCGAACGGCTCGACAAGGCGATCGCCGAGATGCGCGACGGACTCGACGCGCTGATCGAGCGCGGCGCGCTCGAGCCCGGCGAGCATCGCGACGTGCTCGAAACCTTCCGCATGGTGGCCCATGACCGCGGCTGGCTGCGCCGCCTGCGCGAGGCCGTGGCGAGCGGCCTGACCGCCGAGGCGGCCGTCGAGCGCGTCCAGAGCGACGCGCGCGCGCGGCTTCAGCGGCACCCCGAGCCGTCCATGCGCGAGCGCCTGCACGACCTCGACGACCTCGCCAACCGGCTGCTGCACCAGCTCACCGGCCAGAGCTATGTGGCCGCGCATGAGGAGCTGCCGGCCAACGCCATCGTGGTGGCGCGCGCCATGGGTCCGGCCGCCCTGCTCGAATATGACCGCTCGAAGCTGCGCGGCCTCGTGCTCGAAGACGTCGGCGGCGGCAGCCATGTGGCGATCGTGGCGCGCGCGCTCGGCGTCGCCGCGGTCGGCGACGTCGCCAACATCCTCGATTTTGTCGAGCCGGGCGATCCGATCATCGTCGACGGCCTTTCGGGCGACGTGCATGTGCGCCCGCCGCCGGACGTCGAGCACGCCTACGCTGAAAAAGCGCGGCTGCGCGCGAAACGGCTCGAACAATACCACAAGCTGCGCGACGTTCCCTCCGTCACGCGCGACGGCGTCGAGATCGAACTGCACATGAACGCGGGCCTGCTCGTCGACATGCGCCATCTGGACGAGACCGGAGCGCGCTCGGTCGGCCTGTTCCGCACCGAGCTGCAATTCATGCTGGCTTCGCGCTTTCCCAAGACGGGCGAGCAGGAGCAGCTTTATCGCGCCGCGCTCGACATCTCCGGCGGACGGACGATCACTTTCCGCACGCTCGACATCGGCTCCGACAAGGTCCTGCCCTACATGACGCAGGTCGAGGAGGAGAATCCGGCGCTGGGCTGGCGCGCCATCCGCATCGGCCTCGACCGGCCGGGCCTGCTGCGCACCCAGCTGCGCGGTCTGCTGCGCGCGGGCTCGGGGCGTGAATTGCGCGTCATGTTCCCGATGATCGCGAGCCTTGAGGAGTTCGAGGCGGCGAAGGCGATCCTTGCGCGCGAGCTCGTCCAGCTCGAGCGCCATGGCCGCGCGCCGCCCGCGGACCTCAAGGTCGGGGTGATGCTCGAAGTGCCCTCGCTCCTGTTCGAGATCGAGCATCTGTGCGAGGCGGCGGATTTCGTCTCCGTCGGCTCGAACGACCTGCTGCAGTATTTTTACGCCGTCGACCGCGACAACAAGCGCGTGGCCAGCCGCTTCGATCCCCTGTCCCTGCCCTTTCTGCGGGCGCTGAAGCGCGTCGCCGACGCCGCCCGCGCCTCATCGACGCCGCTGACCCTTTGCGGCGAGATCGGCGGGCGTCCGCTTGAGGCGCTCGCCCTGCTCGCCATCGGCTATCGCAGCCTGTCGATGTCGGCCGCCTCGATCGGCCCGGTCAAGGCGATGGCGATCGCGACGGACCTGCGCCTCGCGCGCTCCTTCGTGCAGAACAAGCTTGACGACAGGTCGAGCGGCCATGATCTGCGCGAGGCGCTGACGCAATTCGCCGAAGATCACGGCGTGCCGGTCTAGAGCATTTTCAGCGAAAGTTGCAGACTTTCGCGTAAAGAAAATGCGTAAAAACAAGATGTTAGAGCGCGTTCACGACTCGATGAACGCCGAACGCGCTCTCGCGTCGCGCCTCCCTGCTCCGGAATTCAGAACGCCCATGTTGCCGCAAGACAAACTCGACCTCATCCTGCGCCGCCACGACGAGGTGTCGGCGAAGCTCAACGAATCCGTCGAACCCGCGCTTTATGTCGAGCTCTCGCGCGAATTCTCGGCGCTCGGCGAGGTCGTCGCGGCGATCCGCGCCTATCGCGCCCAGACCGGCGAGGTCGAGGGGCTCGAGGCGATGCTGGCCGAGGCCGGGACCGAGGCCGAACTGCGCGCGCTCGCCGAGGACGAGCTCGCTGAGGCGCGGGAGCGCCTTTCGGCGCTCGAGCAGGAGCTCAGGATCGCGCTTCTGCCAAAAGACGCGGCCGACGCGAAAAGCGCCATTCTGGAGGTGCGCGCCGGAACCGGCGGCGACGAAGCCGCGCTGTTCGCCGGCGACCTTTTCCGCATGTATCAGCGCTACGCCGACCTGAAGGGCTGGAAGGTCGAGATCATCTCGGCCAACGAGGGGGCGGCCGGCGGCTTTAAGGAGATCGTCGCCGAAATCGCCGGCGCCGGCGTGTTCGCGCGGCTCAAGTTCGAGTCGGGCGCCCATCGCGTGCAGCGCGTGCCCGACACCGAGACACAGGGACGCATCCACACCTCGGCCGCGACCGTCGCCGTGCTGCCCGAAGCGCAGGAGGTCGACGTCGAGATCAACGAGGCCGACCTCAAGATCGACACCATGCGCGCCCAGGGCGCCGGCGGCCAGCACGTCAACAAGACCGAATCGGCGATCCGCATCACCCACGTCCCGACCGGCACCATCGTCTTCGTGCAGGACGAGCGCTCGCAGCACAAGAACAGGGCGCGGGCGATGGCGCTCCTGCGCTCGCGCATCTACGACGAACAGCGTCAGAAGCTCGACGCCGAGCGCGCCGCCGACCGGCGTTCACAGGTCGGCTCGGGCGACCGTTCCGAGCGCATCCGCACCTATAATTTCCCGCAGGGGCGCGTCACCGACCACCGCATCAACCTGACGCTCTACAAGCTCGACAAGGTCATGGCCGGCGAAGCCCTCGACGAAGTCGTCGACGCGCTGGTGACCGACCATCAGGCGGCGCTTCTCGCCGACAGCGAGGCGCGCGGCGCCTGACCCGCCCTAAAGATCCTGCATGGGCGAGCGGGAGCTGGCGTCGAACACGCGCTGCGCGCTCATCGCCGTCCGGTGGTCCTTCTCGAACACGAATTCCGTCACGAGATAGACGACGCCGCGCAGCACGACGCGCGTCTCCGACGAGACCGCGGCGTCGCCTGAGTAAAATCCGCAGGCCTGACGGCCGGCCTGCCGGGCGACCTCATTGGCGGCGACTTCCTTCATCCGCAATTCGGCGACGCGATCCTCGAACAGGATGGCGGCCTGTTTCGAGTCGCAGAGGAATTCGGCGATGTGAACAAGAAACGCGGCTTCCACGATCACGGCGCGATCCTTTGCAGGCAAAGAATGAGGCCTTCCGCAAACGCGCCCTCCCGTTCCGCCGCGGGGCGGTTTCCCGCCTGACGTTCGGCTTCCGCCGCGAGTGAAGCAAGAACGACGCCATCCTGCCGTCGAACCAAACCACTGGCTAAACGTTTAGTTCCACCGCCTTTTCAAGGCGGTGGATTTTTGGAGGACGGACGCATGCTCGGGAAACAGCCCGCGAGCCATCTTCGCGCCGCCGGCGCGGATGAGCCACAACCCTGGCTCGACGCTTTGATCTACGCCGAGGCGGGCGCTGAAATCCCAGAGACGATCCGGGTCGAAAGCGTCGCCTTCGAGGACGGCGAGCCGATTCCGCCGCTGTTCTCCGCCGCCGGCGAGGGCGAGTCGCCGCCGCTGCGCTGGCGCGGCGTGCCGGACGCGGCCGCCGCCATCGTGCTGATCGTCGAGGACGCCGACAGCCTCGCCGACGAGCCCTTTCTTCATGCGCTCGTCGTCAAGACGCCGGCGATCGACGACGACCTGATCCCTGGCGCCCTGCGGCGCGAAAACGACCTGACCGAGGGGCTTGTGTTTGGCTGCAACTCAAAGGGGGAGCAGGCCTGGACGCCTCCGGACCCGCCCGAGGGCGGCGGTCCGCATCGCTATGTGTTCCAGGTCTTCGCCGTCGATCGCCGGCCCGAGCTCGACGGCGGGCTCGTTCGCGCGGCGATCCTTCCGTTCCTGAGGGCGCATGGCCTCGCCAAGGGCTGCGTGACGGGGATTTTCGAGCGTCTTGCCTAACTTATGGGCTAACGTTTCTGGAACTTTCGGCCAGACGACAGGCTTTATGACATGAGGGCGACGCACTTTGTGGAGCCGCGTCGCTCAGGCCTGCGGCAATTGCCGAATTGGAACCGCATAATGCTGATTCGATATGGATATGAGCTGATCTTTCAGTGCTTTCAGCCCACGTTGATGGTCTGCCTGCTCGACTCCCACCCTGAATATGACTACCGGATTCGCTACAAGAGCGCCTTTCTGACCAATCCAGCCATCTCGACCCAGACCTATTTCGATTCCTACGGCAATTGCGTCCGGCGTTTCGTCGCCCCGGCCGGCGACCTCACCGTTTCGCGCGATTTCGTCATCGAGGATTCGGGCCTGCCCGACGGCTTCGAGCAGAACGCGCAGGAGACGCCGCTCGAAAATCTGCCGAGCGAAGTGCTCGTCTATCTGCTCGGCAGCCGCTATTGCGAGACCGACAAGCTCGGCGACGTCGCCTGGCAGCTGTTCGGCGCGACGCCGCGCGGCTGGGGCCGGGTCAAGGCGATCTGCGATTTCGTCAACGCCCATTTGACCTTCGGCTATCAATACGCCCGCTCCACGCGCACGGCTTTCGAGGCCTATAACGAGCGTCTTGGCGTCTGCCGCGACTTCGCCCATCTCGCCGTCGCCTTCTGCCGCTGCATGAATATTCCGGCGCGCTACGCCAACGGCTTTCTGGGCGACATCGGCGTTCCGCCGGACCCGGCGCCGATGGACTACAACGCCTGGTTCGAGGCCTATCTCGACGGACGCTGGATCACCTTCGACGCCCGCCACAACACGCCGCGCATCGGCCGCGTGACGGTCGCGCGCGGGCGCGACGCGACCGACATTCCGCTCGCGACCTCGTTCGGGCCGCATATCCTCAAGGGCTTCAAGGTCTGGACCGACGAGATCGACGAATCCGTGGCGCGCGATCTCGAACGCCGGATCGCATGACGGCGCCTTTGCAACGGGCCGCGAAAAAACGTCTGAATCCACGACTCGCCGCGCCGCGAAAGCCTGCGCGCGCTTGACGCGCTGAGAGCTTGTCCATGACAGTCTTCCGTCGGGCCTTTCCGGCGGAGATCTGGACGTGCGCGCCCAAACCCTTGTCGCTTTTCTCAAGATCAGGCTTTTCTCTGGGGCGCGCCGCCTGGGGGCGCGCGCGGCCCTGCGCCGGTCGGCGCCGCTGCTTTGCGGCGCCCTCGTCTGCGGCGGGCTTGCGGCCTGTTCGACGCCGACCGGCTTCCTCGAGCCCGTGCCGGCCGCTCCGCCCGGCGCGACGCAGGTCGAGATGGTGGTCGCGACCACGAGGATGCAGGCGTCAAGCCGCGCCGTGATGTTCGGCGGCGCGCGTGGGCCGCAGCCGGCCTTCGCCGACATCGTGGTCTCGATCCCGCCGGCCGAAAACCGCAAGATCGGCGACGTGCAATGGCCGAAGCAGCTGCCGGGCGATCCCGCGCGCGACTTCGTCACGCTCAAGGCCGACATCGTCACCAAGGACCAGGCCATCGCGGCCTTCTCGCGGATCCTGCATAAGTCCAACAAGAAGGAAGCGCTGATCTTCGTCCACGGCTTCAACCAGCGCTTCGACGACGCCGTCTTCCGCCTCGCCCAGATCGTCAATGATTCGGGCGCGAACGGCGTCGTCGCGCCGGTCCTGTTCACCTGGCCGTCGAAGGGCAGCATCTTCGCCTATGGCTATGACCGCGAGAGCGCCAATTACTCGCGCGACAGCCTTGAGGCGCTGATCCGCTTCATCGCCAAGGACAAGCAGGTCGAGCGCATCTCGATCCTCGCGCATTCCATGGGCAATTGGGTGACCCTCGAAGCCCTTCGCCAGATGGCCATCCGCGACGGGCGCGTCTCCCCCAAGGTCAAGCTCGTCATGCTCGCCGCCCCGGACGTCGACGTCGACATCGCGCGCGAGCAGCTCGCCGCCATGGGTCCCGACCATCCGCATATCGTGATCATGGTCTCGGAAGACGACCGCGCGCTCGCCGCCTCGCGCGAAGTCTGGGGCGCCCCGCGCCTCGGCGCCGTGAACCTCGACGCCGAGCCCTATCACAGCATCTTCGGCGCCGAGAAAAACCTGTCGGTGATCAATCTCACGCGCTTCCCGTCGCATGACGAGTTCAACCACGGCAAATTCGCCCAGGATCCGCGCGTCGTCGAGATGATCGGCACGAGCCTCGCCTCCGGTCAGACGCTGACCGATTCGCGCGTCGGCATCGGCGAACGAATCATGCAGACGACGGCGAGCGCGGCGAGTTCGGTCGGCCATGCCGCGGGCGTGGTCGTCTCGGCGCCGGTCGCGGTGATCGACCCCGAAACGCGCGAGCATTTCGGCGATCAGGTCGATCAGCTCACACAGTCCGTCACCTCGATCGGGCCGCGGTCGCGCGAAGCGGAATAAGCGGGCGCGAGGCCCGGACATAAGAAAGGCCGCGACATCGCGGCCTTTTCTTTTGCATTTTGAGAAGAAAGCGGGATTGGGCTCGTGGCCGAGCGGCCGCTGCGGTTTCAATCGCCTCGCGGCAGAACCTGAACCTGCGGCGTCCGCCGGGCCGGCCCCCTGCGAAAGACGGACGAGACTCTCGCGCCAATTTTCGCCTCAAGGACGTTTCGTCGTCAAAGCTTTGACCGGCAGGCTTTCGCGCCGGAAGCCAAAAAACACGGCAGGGCGAGGCGTCCGACGCGAAGCCGCAGCCATGGGCTGGGGCTCTTTATATCGACCGGACGGCGAAGCGCCCGGTCGAAGCTTTCCGGCGGCGGCGCCGCGTTCATCCGTCGTCAAATCAGGCCCGACGCCCTCAGGCCCGATCACATCGGGCCGGACCGGCCGATCAGGCGGGCGCGCCGAGCCGGACGGCGGTGCCGACGGCGCGGACACGACGCAGGCGGACGCCGGCCTCTTCGACCGGGGTGACCGAGTCGCTCTCATAAGAGACGTCGATGATGGCGTCGGCGTCTACGTCTTCGGCGCGCCGGATCAGGGCCTGCAGCGCGGCGTCGCGCCAGTCTTCCTGGGAGGCTTCGGCCGCGTGCCAGGCGGAAGCTGCGCTGATCTTGCCGATCGGCTGGATCACGCGCGCGCCGTTCACGAATTCCGTATTGCTGACGTACATAACACTCTCCGACGCGGACGACGATAGCGGCGATGGCTTTCCCGAGGCTTGACGGGGGCTGATCCGCTTTGTTGAGGCCACTATCGCTGGTTCGACCTGAACCGTAGGTGACTTACCACACCTTCCCGCGGCGCCGTGCTCAAAATAATTTTGGCGATGGTTTCGCAAAATTTAACAGGGCGTTACTTGTTCTTGCATCGCAGCATAATTACGTCCCGGGCGTACCCTGCCCCGGACGCGCGAGGGGCGAAAACAAACGCCCGCCAAAGCCGGCGGGCGTTCTGAAGCTGGAGCCGAAGCGTCGAAAACCGCCAGGCCCGGCGCTCAGTGCCGGAAATGGCGCACGCCCGTGTAGACCATGGCCGCGCCGGCGGCGTCGGCGGCGGCCGCCACTTCCGCGTCGCGCACGGAGCCGCCCGGCTGGATCAGGGCCGTCGCGCCCGCGGCCAGGGCCGCCTCGACGCCGTCCGCAAAGGGGAAGAAAGCGTCGGAGGCTACGACCGACCCCTGCGCCAGGCTTTCGGGCAGGCCTGCGGCGCTGGCCGCCTCGGCCGCCTTCAGGGCGGCGATGCGGGTCGAATCGACGCGGCTCATCTGGCCCGCGCCGATCCCTGCGGTCGCCCCGCCGCGCGCGAAGACGATGGCGTTCGACTTCACATGCTTGGCGACGCGGAACGCGAACAGAAGGTCGCGCCATTCCGCGTCGGTCGGCTCGCGCCGCGTGACGACCTTGAGCTCCATGTCGTCGACGACGGCGTTGTCGCGCGTCTGGACAAGAAGCCCGCCGGCCACCGGCCTGAAGGTCACGCCCGGCGCGCGCGCGTCGGGCAGTCCGCCGGTCACGAGCAGGCGCAGGTTCTTCTTCGCGGCGATGATCTCGACGGCTTCGGGGCTCGCGTCGGGGGCGATGATCACCTCGGTGAAGATTTCGGCGATCTCGCGCGCGGCGTCGGCGTCGAGCGCGCGGTTGAGCGCGACGACGCCGCCGAAGGCTGAAACGGGATCGCAGCGCAGGGCGAGCCGATAGGCTTCCGCCAGCGTTCCAGCCTCGGCGACGCCGCAGGGGTTGGCGTGTTTGATGATGGCGACGGCGGCCGTGCGCGCAGGATCGAATTCGGCGGCGAGCTCGAAGGCGGCGTCGGCGTCGTTGATGTTGTTGTAGGACAGCTCCTTGCCCTGGAGCTGGCGCGCGCTCGCGACGCCGGAACGGCGCTCGCCGGCGGCGTAGAAGGCCGCGCGCTGATGCGGATTCTCGCCGTAGCGCAGCGATTGGCGCAGCGCGCCGCCAAAGGCGCGAAAGCCCGGCGCGTCGACGCCGACCTGCTCGGCGAGCCAGTTGGAGACGGCGGCGTCATAGGCCGCAGTGCGCGCGAAGGCTTTCTGCGCCAGCTTCTGGCGCAGGGCGAGCGTCGTGCCGCCGCCGTTGGCCTTCAGTTCGTCGAGCAGGGGCGCATAGTCCTCGACCGCGACCACGACGGCCACGTCGTTGAAATTCTTGGAGGCGGCGCGGATCATCGCCGGCCCGCCGATGTCGATGTTCTCGATGCAGACGTCGAAATCGGCGCCGGCGTCGACCGTCGCCTGAAAGGGGTAGAGATTGACCACGAGAAGGTCGATCGGAAGGATGTCATGGGCGAGCATCGCCGCCTCATGTTCGGGGTTCTCGCGGATCGCGAGGAGCCCGCCATGGACTTTGGGATGCAGCGTCTTGACCCGCCCGTCCATGAGCTCGGGAAACCCCGTGACGTCGGCGACGTCCGTCACCTTGAGCCCGGCGCCGGCCAGCGCCGCATGCGTGCCGCCGGTCGAGATCAGCTCGACGCCAAATTCGGCGAGCGCGCGCGCGAAATCGACGAGGCCCGTCTTGTCCGAGACGGAAATCAGCGCCCGGTGGGCGCGGCGGAACTCTTGCGACATGCTGACCGCCTGCCTTGTTGCGACAGGCAGGCTGTTAGCATGAAGCGCGGCGCGCGCCTATATGAGCGCCGCCCTGCGACGCGGCGCGCCCCGGGCCGCTATTCGGCGGCCTTGGGCAGGTCGGCGAGGCCGCCGGCGGCGCCGTTCTCGACGGCGGCCGGCGGCGTCGGAGCGGCTCCGGCCGGAGGGGCGTAGCGCTTGAGGCGCAGCGCGTTGAACACCACGAAAACGGAGGAGAACGCCATCGCCCCCGCCGCCAGCATCGGCGACAGCATCACGCCGAACAGCGGATAGAGCGCGCCGGCCGCGATGGGAATGAGCGCCACGTTATAGGCGAAGGCCCAGAACAGGTTCTCCCTGATGTTGCGCATGGTGGCGCGGCTCAGGCCCACCGCCGACGCGAAGCTGCGCAGGTCGCCCCCGACGAGCACGACGTCCGCCGCCTCGATGGCGACGTCCGAGCCCTTGCCGACGGCGACGCCGATGTCGGCCGCAGCGAGCGCGGGCGCGTCGTTCACCCCGTCGCCGACGAAAATGACGCGACCGTTCTCGGTCTGCAGGCGTCGCACCTCGGCCACCTTGTCCTGCGGCAGGGCCTGCGCCAGCACGCGGTCGAGCCCGACGGCGCGGGCAATCGCGGCGGCCGTCTTCTGGGCGTCGCCCGTGACCATGACGAGCTTCATGCCGAGGCCTTTCAGCGTCTCGACCGCTTCTGCCGATCCGTCGGCGATCGGATCGGCGACGCAGATGAGGCCCGAAGGCTTTCCGTCGATTGCGACGTAGAGCGGGGACTTGGCCTCCTGCGTGAAGCGTGTCGCCTCGGCGGCGAAGCTCGAAACGTCGACGCCGAGCGTGTTCATGAAGCGGTCCGCGCCCACCGCGATCCGGCGCCCTTCGACCACGCCCTCGACGCCGAAGCCCGGCGTGGCGACGAAGCCGTCGACCGGCTTCAGGGCGAGCCCTTTCGCGCGCGCCATGGCGGTGATCGCCGCCGCGACCGGGTGCTCGGAGCGCGCCTCGACCGCCGCGACGGCGGCGAGCAGATCGTCGCGCGCGACGCCGTCGGCGACGACGAGGTCGGTCAGTTCCGGCGCGCCCCTTGTGACGGTGCCGGTCTTGTCGAGCGCGGCGGTGCGCGGCTCGGACAGGCGCTGCAGCGAATCCCCCTTGCGGAACAGCACGCCAAGCTCCGCGCCGCGCCCCGCGCCGACCATGATCGACATGGGCGTGGCGAGGCCCATGGCGCAGGGACAGGCGATGATGAGCACGGCGACCATGGCGACGAGCGCATGGCTCAGCGCCGGCGCCGGGCCGAAGATCATCCAGACGACGAAGGTGAGGGCCGCCGCCGCCATCACCGCCGGCACGAACCAGGCGACGACCCTGTCGGCCACGGCCTGAATCGGAAGCTTCGCCGCCTGCGCGGCCTCGACCATCCTGACGATCCTGGCGAGCGTCGTCTCGTCGCCGACGCGGGTGACGCGGAACGAGAGGCTGCCCGAGCCGTTGAGCGTCGCGCCGACCACCTCGTCGCCGACGCCCTTCGCGACGGGCCGCGCCTCGCCCGTCAACATGGATTCGTCGACATGGGAGGCGCCTTCGACCACGACGCCGTCGAGCGGAATTTTTTCGCCGGGCCTGACGCGCACGACGTCGCCCGCGACGATCTCGTCGAGCGGAGTCTCGACGGGCTCGCCGCCGCGCAGGACGAAGGCCGATTTCGCCTGCATCCCCATCAGCGTCTCGATCGCCGCGCCGGCCCGGCCCTTGGCCCTGGCCTCGAGCGTGCGGCCGAACAGGATCAGCGTGACGATCACCGCCGCGGATTCGAAATAGACTTCGGCCGTCCCGGCCGGGAACAGCCCCGGCGCGAACGTGGCGAGCGTCGAATAAAGAAAGGCCGCGCCCGCGCCGAGGGCGACGAGCGAGTTCATCTCGGGCGCGCCGCGCAGAAGCGCCGGGACGCCGGCCTTGAAAAAGCGCCAGCCCGGGCCGAACAGCACGGCGGCCGTGAGCGCGAAGGCGGCGACGCGCGCGTTCTGCATGCCGATCCGCGTCATGACGAAGTCATGCACGGCCGGAATGAAATGCGACCCCATCTCGAGCGCGAAGACGGGCAGCGTGAGCAGGGCCGCGATGAGCGTCGAGCGCGCGAGGCCGTCCGCTTCTTCGCGTCGCTCCTCGGTCCGCGTCGGCGCCTCGGCCTCGGGCGTCAGCTCGCGCGTCGGGTATCCGGCGGCCGTGGCGGCGCCGGCGATCGCGGCGGGCGTCGTCAGGGAGGCCACATAGCGCACCACGCCCTGGCCGGCGGCGAGGTCGACCGTGGTCTCGACGACGCCAGCGACGTTCTCGAACGCCTCGCGCACGGTCCGCACGCAATTCTGACAGCTCATATTGCCGATTTCGAAGGTCGCCGAAGCAAGCACAGCCGAAAAACCCGCCTTGTCGATCGCCGCGACGACCGCGTCGAGGTCGACCGGGCCGGCGAAAGCCACGGTCGCCTTCTCGGTCGCGAGATTGACCGCGACTTCGGCGACGCCCGGCACGGCGGCGACCGCGTTCTCGACCCGGGCGACGCAGGACGCGCAATGCATGCCCTTGATGGGCATGCTGACGCTGACGGCGTCTTGCGATGATTGAGACGCTGACATCTGATGCTCCTTCGATGCGGGCCGCATCGCGGACGCGCCGGCGAACCGAGGCTAGTTTCCGCGCCGGCCAAAGTCGACGCGCCGGCGCGTCGACTTTTGCGCGGCGACGCTATTTCGCCGGCCGCCCCCGCTCTCTACATAGGAAATATATGGGCAAGGGAGCGAAGGGCGTCCATGTCGAAATCGATCGTAATCACCGTGCCGCACCAACTCGGCGCCGCCGACGCCAAAAAGCGCGTCTGCGACCGCATCGAAATGCTGCGCAGCGCCTATGTCGACAAGGTGGCCCACACTGAAGTCAAATGGGTCGGGGACAAGGCCGACGTCAGGGTCGTGGCCTTCGGCCAGACCGTGACGGCGCAGATCGACGTCATGCCCGACCAGCTTCGGATCGAGGCGCAGCTTCCCTGGCTGCTGGGAACGATCGCCCACAAGGTTCAGGGCGCGTTGACGCAGAACGCCCGCGAATCGCTTCAGATCGGCTTCACGCCCCCCAAAAAATAGGCGTCCTGCGCCCGCCGCCCGGCTTCGCCTTCGTTCATGGGAAAGTCGCGGCTCGACAGCGCGCCCGCGCCGCGCCATAAAGCGAAAGGCGGCGCTTTCCCGCGAAGCCTCCGCCGCGCCTTTTGCATCGCGTCACCTGAGAGTCCGCACAGAATGACCGCCGGCGGCGACGCCGCATCCCCCAAGACGGCGCGAAACGCTCGCCCGCTTCTGGCCGCCATCCTCGTCGCCCGCGTGCTGCGCCATGATCCCGTCGCCGCCATGACGACGCTGTTCTTCGAGGACGGCGAACTGCGCGCGCCGCTGATCGACGACCCGGTCGGCGCGACGGTCGAGGTGCGGATTGACGCCAGCGACGTCTCAATCGCCCTGTCGCGGCCGATGGACGTCTCGATCACCAACCGCATGCCCGGCGAGATCGTCGAGATCGAATGGCTGGCGCCGCCCTATGTGCGGGTCACCTTCAGCCTCGGATCGACGCGCATGCATTCTCTGGTCACCGGCGAATCGGTCGAGCGGCTCGCGCTGGTCGAGGGCCTGCGCGCCTGGGTGATGATCAAGGCCGTGGCGATCTCGGGTCAGGACCTCAGCCGGCTTCGTTCGCCGGAGCGGCGACCCTGGCCTTCGGGTCGAAGCTCCAGTCGAGAGAGCCGGTGAGCTCGTCGAGCGACTTTTTGGCCGAGGTCGCCGCATGGCGGCCGATCGAACGATAGAGCGCCACGAGCCGGTCGCCGAACTGGCTGATCTCCGCGCCGCCGCTGCGCCGTCCCGGATAGGTCATGATGACGGGCGATTCGAAGCAGCGGTTCAGCATGTCCGCGACGAGCCAGCATTTGCGATAGGACAGCCCCAGCGCGCGGCTTGCGCCGATGATCGAGCGCTGCGAGCGGATCGCCTCGATCACGGCGAACTCCTCTTCGCCGAACCAGCCGCCGTTCGGCAACCGCAGTTCGATCGCAAGCGCCGCCGCCTCTCCCCTGTCCGGACGCCTGCGCGACGGCTCGGCCTTGCCGGCCTCTTTCGCGTCCGCGTCGTTCTTCGGATTCAGCATTTGCGCTCCTGCGCCGCGGCTGACGACCAACGGTCCGCCGCGTTCAGCCGGCACGGAGGACCGAGCTATATTATCCTGTTCCGGGCCCGGAGCCAATCGCGCCGGCCCTTGTCCGTCTCCGCGCCCGCCGGCCATAATGCCGGCGCCCTTTCGACCGCGAGAAGCCCGCCCGTGACCAGCGAACACGTCAAGACGATTGCGCCCTGCGGCGCCTGGCCTTCTCCCGTCACGACCGAGCTCATGACGGCCACGGCGATCAGCCTCGGCGGGCTTTCGGCTTTTGGCGACGCCGTCTACTGGCTCGAAGGCCGTCCGGCCGAGGCCGGGCGGCAGGTCCTGATGCGGCGCGGCGCGGACGGGACGATCGTCGAGACGGCGCCGCCGGCGGCCAATGTCGGAACGCGCGTCCATGAATATGGCGGCGGCGCCTACGCCGTCGCCGCCGGCCTTGTCGTCTACAGCGAGCGCGGCGACGGCTCCGTCTGGCTGATCGAGGAAGCGTCCGCCCCGCGCCGCCTGCCGACGCCGGACGGCTGCCGCTACGCCGATTTCGAGTTCGACCCCGCGCATCGCCGCGTCCTCGCCGTGCGCGAGGATCATCGCGGCCGGCCGCCGAACGATCCGGAGGCGGCGATCGTCGCGCTCGCGCTCGACGCGCCGGGCGAGACGGTCCTGGTCCGGGGCCCGGATTTTCTGAGCTCGCCCCGCCTGTCGCCGGACGGCGGCGAACTCGCCTGGCTCGCCTGGGACCATCCCGACATGCCGTGGGACGCGACGCGCCTTTATTGCGCCGCGCTCGACGCAGGGGGCGCGCCGGGAGTCACGAGCATAATCGCCGGCGCCGGCGCGCCGGAGGCGATCGTCCAGCCCGCCTGGTCGCCGCAGGGCGTGCTGCATTTCTCGTCCGACCGCAGCGGCTGGTGGAACCTTTACGCGCGCTGCGGCGACGCCGTCGAAGCGCTCTGTCCCGTAGAGGCCGAGATCGGCGGCCCGCATTGGGTGTTCCGCCAGCGGTTTTACGCGTTCCGGCCCGACGGGACGATTCTCGTTTCGGTCGTGCGCGACGGCGTGCGCCGCGTCGGCCTGATCGAGCGCGGCGCGCTGCGCATGCTCGACGATTTCGGCCAGGTTCTCGACTGTCCGGCCCCGGTCGGCGCGGGCGCGGCCTATGTCGCGACGCCGCCCGACGCGCCGCCCTATGTGGCGTTTCGCGCCGCCCTCGCGGACCCGCCGGAGCGCCTGCGCGTCGCCGCGCCCTCCGTCCTGCCGCCTGAAACCGTCTCGATCGGCGAGCCGATCTCCTTCCCGACCGCGCATGGAGCGGGCCACGCCTTCTGGTACGCGCCCGCAAACCGCGACTGGCGCGGCCCGGACGGCGCCCTGCCGCCGCTCGTCGTGCTGAGCCACGGCGGGCCGACGAGCATGACGACCAATCATTTCAGCCTCAACGTCCAGTGGTGGACGAGCCGCGGCTTCGGCGTGGTCGACGTGAACTATGGCGGCTCCACGGGCTTTGGGCGCCCCTATCGCCGCCTGCTCGACGGCGCCTGGGGCGTCGTCGACGTCGCCGACTGCGAGGCGGCCGCCCTGTTTCTGGCGCGGCGCGGCCTTGTCGACGGCGCGCGCATGGCGATCCGCGGCGGCAGCGCGGGCGGCTTCACCACGCTCAAGGCGCTGACCTCGGGCGACGTGTTCAAAGCCGGCGCGAGCCTCTATGGCGTCGCCAACCTCATGCTGCTCGCGCGCGACACGCATAAATTCGAATCGCGCTATCTTGACGGGCTGATCGGCCCCCTGCCCGGCGCCGAGGCGCTCTACGCCGAACGCTCGCCGATCAACCATCTCGACCGGCTCGCCTGCCCGATCATTTTCTTTCAGGGAGCCGACGACAAGACTGTGCCGCCCAATCAGGCCGAGGCCATGGCCGACGCCATGAAGGCGCGGGGGCTCCCCGTCGCCTTTTATCTGTTTTCAGGCGAGGGCCACGGCTTCCGCAAGGCGGAGACGCTGAAGCGCGTGCTGGAGCTCGAGCTCGATTTTTACGGCCGTGTATTCGGCTTCGTGCCGCCGGGGCTCGCCGAGCGCGTGACCGTCACCGGGGGGAAGACGGCCTGAACCAGAGCTCGACGCCGTCGGCGCCGAGCTCGTCCGACGCCTCCTTCACGCTGCGCCCGCCGAGCGTCAGCCCGGGCGCGATCTCGGCCAGCGGCCGCAGCACGAAAGCGCGCCGGAACAGCTCCTTGTGCGGCAGCACGAGGTCCGGCGACTCGAACGCCGCGTCGCCATAGAACAGAATGTCGATGTCGATCAGCCTCGGCCCCCAGCGCAGGCCCGCCGTGCGGCCGATCTCCGCCTCGACGCCCTTGACCTCGGCGAGCAGGGCCTGCGGGTCGAGCCGGGTCGCGGCGAGCGCGCAGGCGTTGGCGAAATCCTCCTGGTCGAGATAGCCCCACGGCGCGGTGCGGTAGATCGAGGACACGGCCTTGATCCGCACCGCCCCGCGTTCCTCGAGCCTTGCGAGGCCAAGCGCGACATTGGCCGGCTTGTCGCCGATGTTGCTGCCGATCCCGAGGCCGATCGCGACCTCGCCCGGCGGCGCGTCAGGGGCGCTCGACGGCATCGAACACCCTGAAGGCCACCGCATGTTCGGCCGCGTCATGCACGCGGAAGATGGTCGCGCCGCGCGCCGCCGCGGCGAGATTGGCGGCGAGCGTCGCCACCAGCCGAGGCTCGACCTGCGCCGTCGAGCCGTCGGGCGCGAGATCGCGCAGCATGGATTTGCGCGACAGGCCGACGAGGATCGGCAGACCATAGGCCTTGAGCGCGCCGAGCCCGTGCAGCGCCTCGAAATTCTGCCTGCGCGTCTTGCCGAAGCCTATTCCCGGGTCGAGCATGAGCCGTTCGCGGGGAATTCCGGCTTTTGCGGCGATGGCGAGCGAGACGTCGAAGAAGCGGCGCATGTCGTCGACGACGTCCCGCGCGGCGTCGACGTCGTCGCGGTTGTGCATCAGCACCACGGCCGCGCCCGTCTCGGCGACGACCTCGGCCATCGCCGGATCGCGCTGCAGGCCCCAGACGTCGTTGATCACGCTCGCGCCCTGCTCCGCCGCGAAGCGGGCGACGCTCGCCTTGGAGGTGTCGACCGAAACCGGCACGGCGACGCCCTCGACGATCGCCCGCAGCACGGGCGCGAGCCGCGCGCGCTCGACCTCGGCCGGCACGGGCGTATGGCCCGGGCGCGTCGACTCGGCGCCGACGTCGACGATCTGCGCGCCCTCCGCCGCGAGCTTGCGCGCCTGGGCCAGCGCCGACTCCGCCGACAGGAAGCGTCCGCCGTCGGAAAAGGAGTCGGGCGTCACATTGACGATGCCCATGATGACGAAGCCCTCGCCGAGCCGCGCCAGAAAGCTGTCGCGCCGCGCCGCAAGGCTGCGGTCGCCAAAGGCGCCAAGCACCTCGCTCAAAGGTCGCTGCCTTCCTGCCCCGGATAGCTGCAGCGCCATTTCGTGACGAAGCGGCCGGGGTGACGATCGACCCAGTCGGCGATGGTCGGCGGCGCGTACATGGCGCATTCCGCCAGGCTCTGGCCCTGGTCGACGAAGACGAGATTGCGCTCCTCGCACAGACTGGGCTGCGCGCTGGCGCAGACGGTGAGCACCAAGGCCATCATCCCCATCGCCGTTTCCTCCTTGCGGCCTTCCGGCCTTTTGTTCAATCTTCGCGCCGAGCCGCAGGACGAACGCCGATCGCTTATGTTAGATGCGAAGCGGTCGGATGCGAAGACGCCCGTCCCCGGCGCCGCAGTTCTTTTCACTCTGGCGCAGCCACGCCGGCTCCGTCAATCTTCGGCCCCGCGCGCAGCCTTCGCCACGCCCGCGCGAATCGGGCGGCAGGGAGAGAAACATGCATATTTCGCGCGGAGCCGCCGCGGCCTGCGGCGTCCTGATCTCGTTCGCCGCGCTGTCGCCGTCATGGGCCGGGGAGACGCCGAAAGAGGCGGACAGGCCCGCGGCTTCGGACTGGCCCTGCAAGCAGATTCTCGTCGAAACCGTTTCGCCGGCGGCCGTGTGGTCCGGGCCGCCGATCGACGGCGTGGAATGGAGCAAGGACGAGACGGTCGCCCAGCTCGTCGCGCGGATTTCGGCGCGGCGCACGCCGGTCGAAACGGCCGAAAAAGAAATCGACGCCTTCGCCGCCGCCGCCGGCGCGCAGAAGACCGAAAAGCTCGTCGCGGTTTTCGCCGGCGCCTTTGAGACGCTGAACGCCGAACGCGCGCAGATCATCGACGGCCTGAAGCGCTTCGACCGCAAGCAGAAGGCGCTCGCCAAGACCATCCGCGCCGAAAACGCCGCCATCCAGAAAAAGGCTTCGGCGGAGCCTGGCATGCGCACGGACGTCGAGCCGGCGAACGACCCGGAGACGCAGAAGCTGCAGCTCGACCTGCGGCTGTTCGAGGAAGGGCGCAAGTCGCTGACCTTCGCGTGCGAGGCGCCGACGCTCGTCGAGCAGCGGATTTTCGCCGTCGCCCGCGCGGTCCAGGCTGCGATGGACTGACGCCGCGCAAAACGGCGAGGCGGGGCGGCGGCCCCGCTCCTGAAGGTCAGTTGGCCTTGACCTTGTCGCTCTCGTCAAGCAGCGGCACGCCGTAGGAGGCGAGGATCTTGTCGATCTCGGCCTGATTCTCGGCGATGAAACGGTTGAGTTCGCGCTTCCATTCCTGATCGGAATGGCGCACCGCCATGCCGACGCGATAGACCATGCGCGGCCCTTTGGTCTCATGCAGCAGCGGAACGACCTTGAGCGTGTCTTTTGAGTCGCGCGTCAGCGAACCGGCGATCGGGCCCCAGAGAATCGCGACGTCGATGTCTCCGTTCTTGAGATCCCTGATCATGTCGGCCGGCGGCGCGTCGGCGCGCGTGTCGACGACAAGCGGATAGGGCTTGACCGTCGACATGAGGCCGTTGAGCGCCACCATGGTGGCGGGCGGCGTGCCGGCGACGAGGCCGATCTTCTTGCCCTTGAGTTTCGGGTCGGACAGGGTTTCGACGCCGTCGAGGTCGCCGCCGGCCTTCACCACCAGGGCGTAGGACGCCCGGTAATAGGGGTTCGTCACCTGGGCGATGTCCTCGCCCTGCGGCATGCCCATGATCACGTCGCAGCGATGCGCGTTGAGCGTGTTGCGCACGAAGCCGGTCGAATTCGGATAATAGGCGTAGGCGACCGACTTGCCGAGCTTCTTTGCGAGCAGATCGGCGATCTTGTTCTCGAAGCCTTCGCCGGCTTCGTTCGAAAACGGCAGGTCGCGCGGATCTGCGCAGACCCGCAGCACGTCGGGATCGACGAGTTCGAGCGCGGCGTCGTCCGCGCCCTCGGCCAGCGCGCCCGGAGGCGCGCCGGCGGCGAGGACTGCGGCCAGCAGGCCCCCGAAAAGAAGCGAGCGAACCGGGCCCCGGGCCATCAGCTTCCCGCCAGACAGGCCTTCTCGGCCTCGGTCGCCGCGGGAGTCTTGTCGACGCGGCCGGCGGGACGCCCGCGCGGAATGGCTTCGGTCGAGCGCGCGCGCAGATAGACGTAGAGGTCGTCGATGTAGCACATGACGTTCTTGTTGTCGCCGAAGGCGGGCATGACGCTTTCGGTCGAGCTCGTGACGTTCTTGCGGCCGCCGACGACGATGCCGACGAATTCCGAATAATCGAATCGCTTCAGCGAATTCTTGAGCGCCGGGGCGTAGGTCGAGCCTTCGCCGTCGGGGCCGTGGCAGACATGGCATTCGGCGTGGTAGCGACGGAAGCCTGAATAGGAGAACCAGTCGAGCTTGCCGTCAGCCTCGACCTTGTAGGTCGGGTTTCCCTGCGCGTCGAACCATTCGCCCTTTTCGTTTTCCTTGACGGCGGTCGGATCCCCAGGCGGGTCGGCGAGGGCGGCGCCGGACGAGGCCAGCAGGAGGGCGAGCGAGAAGGCCCGAACGCGGAAGCTCTTTTGCACGAAACTTTCCTCTTTGCTTTTCCAACGCGCAAAGACCTCGGCGCAAAGCGCCGAGGTCCAGTCAGTCTTATGTCCTTGCAGACAGGCTGTTACTTTCCGTGCAGGGCAAAGACGGTCAACTGGCCGCCGAGCGCCGTGTAGTTCGACAGAGCCGCATAGCCGCCGACCGCGCCGAGACCGGCGTTCGGATCGGTGAGGCCGGCCGCGAGGCCGATGCCGGCCCAGCCGCCGACGCCCGAGAGCACGGCGACGTACTGCTTGCCCTTGTGCTCATAGGTCATGACGTTGCCGATGATGCCCGACGGCGTCTTGAACCTGTAGAGCTCGTCGCCGCTCTTGGCGTCGACCGCCTTCAGATAGCCTTCGAGCGTGCCGTAGAAGACGACGTCGCCCGCGGTGGCCAGAGCGCCCGACCACACTGAGAACTGCTCGGGCTTCGACCAGATGATCTTGCCCTTCTTGGCGTCCCAGGCGATGAAGTTGCCCATGTTGGTCGAACCCTTGGGCGGATACATCGACAGGGTCGCGCCGACATAGGGCTGGCCCGCCGTGTAGCTCACGCGGAACGGCTCGTAGTCCATGCACACGTGGTTGGTCGGCACGTAGTGCATCTCGGTGATCGGCGAGTAGGCCGAGGGCTGCTGGTCCTTGGTGCCGAGGGCCGCCGGGCAGATGCCCTGGGTGTTGAAGTCCTCGCCGCCATGGGCCGTCGAGAACTGCGGCACGACGAGCGGGCGGCCGTAGGTCTTCGAGCTCTTGTCCATGTCGACCTTGGTGGCCCAGTTCACCACAGGATCGTACTTTTCGGCGACGAGCAGTTCGCCGTTGGTGCGGTCCAGGGTGTAGCCGAAGCCGTTGCGGTCGAAATGGGTGAGAAGCTTGCGCTCCTTGCCGTCGATCTTCTGCTCGGTCAGCACCATCTCGTTGATGCCGTCATAGTCCCACTCGTCGTGGGGGGTCATCTGGTAGACCCATTTGGCCATGCCGGTGTCGGCGTCGCGCGCCCAGATCGTCATCGACCAGCGGTTGTCGCCGGGACGCTGCACCGGGTTCCAGGTCGAGGGGTTGCCGGAGCCGTAGTAGACGAGGTTCAGATCCGGGTCATAGGAGATCCAGCCCCAGGTCGTGCCGCCGCCGATCTTCCACTGATCGCCTTCCCAGGTGTTGGTGCCGGAATCCTTGCCGACGGCCTTGCCGAGCGTGGTGGTCTTCTCGGGATCCATCAGCGTGTCGGAATCAGGGCCCATCGAGTAGCCGCGCCACACGCGCTTGCCGGTCTTGAGGTCGTAGGCGGTCATCGAGCCGCGCACGCCGAACTCGCCGCCGGAGATGCCGATGAGGACCTTGTCCTTGACGACCTGCGGAGCCGCGGTGAGCGTCTCGCCCTTCGCCGCGTCGCCGTTCTTGACCGACCAGATCGGCTTGCCGGTCTTGGCGTCGAGGGCGACGAGGGTGTTGTCGGCCTGGCCGAGGAGGATCTTGCCGTCGCCATAGGCGACGCCGCGGGTGACGGTGTCGCAGCACATCACAGGAATGACGCTCGGATCCTGCTTCGGCTCATACTTCCAGATGATGCGGCCTTCGTTGTTGAGATCGAGCGCGTAGACGATGTTCGGGAACGGCGTCGAGAAATACATCACGTCGCCGATGACGAGCGGGTTGCCTTCGTGGCCGCGCAGCACGCCGGTCGAGAAGGTCCAGACGGGAACGAGATCCTTGACGTTCTTGTTGGTGATCTGCTTCAGCTCGGAGAAGCGATGATTGGCGTAGTCGCCTGTGGGCAGCGCCCAGTTCTTGGCGTCTTTCTGCAGGGCGACGACGCCGTCGTTCGCGAAGGCTCCGCCCGCCGACAGCGCAGTTACGGCGACGCAGGACGACAGTAGCAGTTTGCGCATTATTTCCTCCGGACCATATGTATGCGACTGCGGAGCTTATGTCTGCGTCCGGCAGCGCTTCTTGTTTGTGTTTCCGGCAGCGTGTCACCACCACAGCGAAACCGACGGCGCGATTTTCACCGCGCGGACGCCAGTCACGCTCCCGTCTTCGAAGAGAGCGACGGCCCCGACCTGCCGCTCATGAAGCCGGAAATCAACGGCCTCTGTATAATATGGCCGGACCTGCGACACAATAGTCCCGAAGGAAATGGAAAATTATCCCGAATGGTCGGACGGGCGCGTTTTGCCGGCCCCCCGAGCTGTCGCAACCTGCTGATCTTAAAGGCTCTACGCCAAAGGTAAGAGGCGGCGGAACGTCGTCGCCGCAGAACGGCGAGACGGGGACTCCCGCCCGGTCAATAGGTGATTTTTCTAATTGATCGAGAAAAAGTCATTCGAAGACTTGTGTTGCGACGCAACAGCAAATGTTGCATCGCAATCATGCTGTAGAGCGGAAGTGGAGCGACGCTCAGAAACAGCGAACTTCGGCTTCGGCCTGCGCGCGGCGCAACTCCTTCGCCATGTCCTGAGCCTGCGGACTGTTGCGGAACATGGTCCCGATCGCGCCGAGCGCGAGGTTCATGCTCCCGACCGTCTGGGCGGCCTCATAGCGTTCATAGGGCAGAAGACTCGCGATGACGTCGATGGCGCAGGAACAGCGATGCAGCGCGTCGCGCGATTCGCCGTTGGTCTTCATGCATACGAAGACATAGTCGGCGCGCGCTTCGGTCGGGTAGTCGTTGAGGGGCGCCGGCGCGGCGGCGCCGGCGGGGGACGCGGCGAGCGCGGCGACGACAAGAAGGACGTTAGAAAAGGCGACGCGGAGCGGATGCGGAGGCATGGCGGCCTTGCGGAGATGGGGCGCGCTGCGGCGCCCGAACGAGACGGCGCGGCGCGCAAAGACATAGCGCCGCGATGACCGCGCCGGCCGCTACGGCCGCGACCGGCTGCGCGGCGCCGGCCGCGCGCAGAAATCCATACAGGATCGTCGCCGGCGCGGCGCCGCCCATTAGATAGCTCGAACACAGGGCGAGAGAAAGAACGGCGAGCGACGCGAGCGACGCGCCGAGCCACAGCCGCACGATGACGGCGCCGGCGCGGCGCGCGCGCAGGACAAAAGAACGGATGGCCGGCATGGGACGCGCTCCTGCTGCAAGCCGCTGGCTGTCGCGCCGGACCTTCATCCGGCGCGTTAACCATGCCGCGCCCGCGCCGGGCGGGCTGTGTGCCAGCGCATGCCGGCGCACAGCCCGCCGCTGCGCGGCGGCCTACGCGGCCGTCAGCGCGAAGGCCGGCGTCTCGGCGGCGAAGGCGGCGAGCCAGGCGACGAGCTTTGGATGGCTTTCGCGCCATGCGCCGGCGAACCGCAGGTCGAGATAGCCGAGCGCGGCGGCGAGCCCGACGTCGGCGACGCTGCGGGCGCCGTCTGGCGGCGCGGCCTCGAAGGCCGCAAGCGCGCGCGCCGCCTTGCCCGCATGTTTCTCGATCCAGGCCGGATCCTGCTTGTCGGCCTTGCGCGCGCGGACCTCATAGATCTGCGCCAGGCTCGCCTCCATCAGGCCGTCGGCGAGCGCGGCCTGCGTCAACGCCCTGAAGCGCGCCGCAGGCTCGGCCGGAATGAGCCCCGCCCCGACCCGCCCGTCGCGGGCGGCGCGATGGTCGAGATAGTCGACGATGACGCGGCTGTCGTAATAGGTCGTTTTGTCGTCGAGGGTCAGCGTCGGGATCTTGCCCAGCGGATTGACCTCGAGAAGGCCGCTCGCCGGGTCGGACGTGTCGGTCGGGACGATCTCGATCTCGTCCGAAAGGCCGAGAAGCGCGGCGGCGAGCTGGACCTTCCTGCCGAAGGGCGAAGCGGGCGACGTGCGAAGCTGCATCATGTAAAAAACCCCGTGGGAGCGACGCCGCAGCCTTTACGGCGCGCGGCCTCCCCTGGCCAGAGCACGGGCGGCTTATTTCGCCGGCTGCGGCGCGGGACATGCGTAGATCGCGCGCACGCGCGACGACAGCCGCACCGCCGGATAGCCGTCCGCGACATGGCCGATCATGAAGGTCGCGCGCTCGCCCGGCGCCGCGTAGCCGCCGGCGCCCATGACGACCTCCTGAAGCTCCATGTTCTGGGTCGAGATCTCGACGCGGCGGATGATCTTGTCGGGCAGAACATTGTCGACCTCCCACAGGAAGGCGCCGGCGACGCCGACGACGGACGGGCTCGCCGAACGCACGCGCCGGAACTCCGCCTCGCTCAGCGGCGCAGCGGCGCAGGCGCGCAGGCTTTCGTCCTCTCCGAGCGCCGCGAGGCGTTGCTTCGCCTCGTCCTCGCACTGGCTGCGGCAGGCGGAGAGCGCCTCGCGAATCGCGCGGTCGTCCATGTCGGGCGCGCTCATGCGCGGCGTGAGGCAGGATTTGAAACACAGGTCGAGCGCGCCGGCGGGCGCCGGAGCGAAGCCGCAAACGGCGGCGAAGATGAGCGGCAAGCTTCTGTTCACGGCGCGGCCTCCGGCGCGGACCTCTCTCTATCGATCAAGAACGGCCGCGGCGGCGTTCCGGGCTCAGGCGCCCGAAAATAAACCTCAAGGAGCCGGCGCGAGCCAGTCGACGCGCCACGAGGCGCCTTGCGCGCCAAGGACGCGCGCAAGCTCCGGCAGGATCACGCGCGCTTCGTCGTCGAATCCGTAAGGCGGATTAACGACGACGAGCGCCGTGCGCGCCAGCGGGCCGCCCTGCGCGACGGGCGTGATCCCGAGTTCGAGCCGCAGGACGCCGCGCCCGAGCGGCTTCACTTCGTCGCCGAGACGGGTCAGGAAGGCCGGCGCCGAATCATCCTTCATCGGCAGCCACAGCATGAACGCCCCGGTCGGCCATTTGCGCAGGGCGGCGGGCAGCGCGCCGGCGAGCCGGGCGAATTCGCCGCGGTCCTCGAAGGGAGGGTCGATCAGCACGAGGCCGCGCCGCTCGGGCGGCGGGACGAAGGCCTTGAGGCCGAGATAGCCGTCGATCTCCACGGCCTTCGCCCGCGCGTCGCCCGAAAGCGCTTCGGCGAGGCGCGCGAACGCCTGCGGATGAAGCTCGCAGGCGATGAGCCGGTCCTGCCCGCGCAGCAGCGCCCGGGCGATCAGCGGCGAGCCCGGATAGGTCGGCGCCTCGCCCTGGACGCGCGGGGCGACAAGATCGAGATAGGGGGCAAGCAGGGCGAGCGCGTCGGCGGCGAGCGCGGCCTCGGCCAGCCGGCCGATCCCGGCGCGCCATTCCCCGGTCTTTTCGGCGCGTTCGCCCGAAAGATCATAAAGCCCGCTTCCCGCATGGGTCTCGACATAGCGCAGCGGCGCCGGCTTTCGCGCGAGATAAAGCAGCGCGCGGACAAGAAAGACATGCTTGAAGACGTCGGCAAAATTGCCTGCGTGAAAATCGTGCGCGTAGTTCACGAAAGCGCGCCGCCGGCTTGGCGGGCGACGGCGGCCGCGTCACGAACCGCCGACAGGCGCGGGCGACGAAGACGGCGAAAGGTCAAAGCGGCGCCGGGGCGACGATGGCGCCTGGCGGGCAGGCCGGCCGCGCGAGCTCGGGACAGGCGCGAAAGCCGCGCAGATCCCTCGTCATGCAGACCCGGACCTCGGCGAGCGCGTCGCCGCGACACACCACGCCGATCATGCCGGGGCGCAGACGCGGGTTGGCGGCGAGAAAGGCGCGCTCCACGTCGAGCCGCGTCCAGCTCTGGTCCTGCGTCGGCTTCAGGAAGGCCGGCGGCGTGACGACCATGTTCATGGCGCGGCGCGCGTCGGCGAAATAATCGGTCGGGCTTTTGCCCGAGCAGACGCCGTGCTTGCGCCATTCATACCGGGCGAGCGACTCGCTCGGATAGACGTCGGCCGCGGCCTGAAGCGCGAGGCGCGACGGCGTCTGCGCGCCGAACGGGCAAAACTGCGGATAGCCGCGCTCATATTGCGGCCAGAGCCCGTGCGTCACAAAGCCGAGGCCACCGCCCGGCGCGCACTGGCTTTTGGCGCGCGCGCCGGCCGGCGTGCGGCAGAAGCCGGGCGACCAGGACAGCGCAAGCACATAGAAGTCGAAGTCGCCGGCTGTCCCGCGCGCGCCGCGCGCCGCCCGGGCGGGGCGAACGCCTGTCGCCGCGGCCGCGTCCGTATGGTCGGCGCATTTGTCGAGAAGGCAGTCGTCAGCGCCGCCCGAAGCGTCGAACGCCCGCCCCGCCTGCGGCGCGAGGGCGGCGAGAGCCGCGGCGAAAAAGACCGCTGCGCGCGCGAACCGCATGGGTCAGGGGCGCGCCATCTTGCAGTTCGGGGCCTGCGCGTCGAGCCGGTCGAGGCCGGACACGCACCAGTCGACGCCAAACCCGAAGCCGAGCGTGCCCATCGACTGGATGATCGAATAGGAGACCTCGCGCCGCTTGCCGTCGTTCATGGTGACGAGCGCCATGCAATAGCGGCGTGGAATATAGTCGAGCCCGTTGGAGCGGTAGCCGATCTCGCGCACCTCGTCGAAGACCGAGATGTCGAGGCCCGTGCGCCAGAACTCGCGCTCGCGGGCGTCGAAGGCGGTGCGGATCTCGCTCAGCACGTCACGGTCGGCGCAGGCCGGAACGTCGGGGCTGTAGGGCATGTATTGTCGCTCGGCCGGCGTGAGCGGCCGGGCGGAGGCCGGCGCCGCCGCGCCGAGACAGGCGAGAACCGCCAGGCTTGAAACCAGTTTTGCGATCATGGCCGTCCAGAGAGAAACAGGCGGGAGCCCGGCGCGAGGATGCGGCGCGCCGGGGCGAGCGTCAAGGCCGCGGCGCGGGCGCGTCGCGGCCGGCGCGCGGCTCAGCCGCGGTTGTAGACGTCCTCGATGCGGACGATGTCGTCCTCGCCGAGATAGGAGCCGGTCTGCACCTCGATGAGCTCGAGGTCGATGCGGCCCGGATTGGTCATGCGGTGGGTGCAGCCGATCGGCAGGTAGATCGACTCGTTCTCATGCACGAAGATGGTCTCGTCGTCGCGCTGCACCTCGGCCGTGCCGCGCACCACGATCCAGTGTTCGGCGCGGTGGAAGTGCTTCTGCAGCGAGAGGCGCTGGCCGGGTTTCACCACGATGCGCTTGACCTGATAGCGCGCGCCATTGTCGACCGACTGGTAATAGCCCCAGGGGCGATAGCTGCGCTTGTGCTCAAGCGCCTCCTTGCGGCCCATGTCCTTGAGCCTGTCGACGAGCTGCTTGACCTCGTCGCCCTTGTTCTTGTTGAGCACGAGCACGGCGTCCTGCGTCGTCACCACGATCACGTCGTCGACGCCGACGACCGCCGTGAGAAAGCCGTCGGAGCGGATATGGACGTTGGAGGCGTCGAGCACGACGCCGTCGCCGCGGGTCGAATTGCCGGCGCCGTCGCGCTCGGAAAGCTCCCATACGGCGCCCCAGTTGCCGACGTCCGACCAGCCGATGTCGGCGGGCGCGACCGCCGCCCTGTCGGTGCGCTCCATGACCGCGTAGTCGATCGAGATCTTGGGCGCGGCGCTGAACGCCTCCTTGTCGAGGACGAGGAAGTTCAGGTCCTTCTTGGCGCGGGCGACGGCGTTCGCCGCCGCCTCGGCGATGGCCGGCTGGTGCTTCTGCAGCTCGGCGAGCATCACGTCGGCGCGGAAGAAGAAATTGCCCGAGTTCCAGAGATAGCCGTCGTCGATGTAGCGCTGGGCGGTCTCGGCGTCGGGCTTCTCGACGAAGCCCGCGGCCTTATAGACCGAGCCGTCGCGCGTCACGGGCTCGCCCGGCCTGATGTAGCCGTAGCCCGTCGCCGGCGCGGTCGGCCTGATCCCCAGCGTGACGATGAAGCCCTGCCCCGCGGCCTCCGCAGCCTTCTTGCAGAGTTCGACGAAGCCCGGCTTGTCCTGGATCACATGGTCGGCCGCGAGCAGCGCGACCACCGTGTCCGGGCCGATCTCGGCCGCGATCTCGGCCGCGACGGCCACGGCCGGGGCGCTGTCGCGCCGCACCGGCTCGAGCACGATGCGGGCCTCGCGCCTGATCTCGGCGAGCTGCTCGGCGACGAGAAACCGGTAGTCATGGTTCGAGATCACCACCGGCGTCTCGAAGCAGTCGTCCTTCAGGATCTCTGCGGCCATCTGGAAGGTCGAGCGGGCGCCGACCAGCGAGATGAACTGCTTCGGCAGGCTCTCGCGCGATTCGGGCCACACCCTCGTCCCGGCGCCGCCGCACATGATGACCGGAAGGATTTTCGCCATTCTGTCTTTCCCTGCAGGCGGACCGCCTCTTTAGCATCCAAAGCCGCGCGGCGCGGCGCCTGACCTTCGAAGCCTTGAAAGGCCGGCGCGCGCCAACATCTGCGGCTCTGCGCCGCCCCTTAACCTATACATTGCGACGCGGCAATTGTCGCCCCCGGCGTCCCGCGCGTTGAAGGCGACGTGGTTTGCGTCTATGCCGTGCGCCATGGAGCCCGATTTCAGCTTCGAGCGCGCGCTTCTGGCGCGGGGCGTCTGGCCGGTCGCCGGCCTCGACGAAGCCGGACGCGGGCCGCTCGCGGGGCCGGTGTCGGCCGCCGCCGTGATTCTCGACCCCGGCGACCTGCCGGCCGGGCTCGACGATTCAAAGCAGCTGGCGAAATCCGCGCGCGAGGCGCTTTATGAACAGATCATGCGGCGCGCCGTCGCCGTCTCGGTCGCTTTCGCGAGCGCCGCCGAGATCGACGCCCTCAACATCCGCCGCGCCAGCCTGCTCGCCATGCGCCGCGCCGCGCGCGCCCTCGCGATCGAGGCCCGCCATGCGCTGATCGACGGGCGCGACCTTGTTCCCGGCCTGCCCTGCCCGGGCGAGGCGATCGTCAGGGGAGACGCCCGGTCGCTCTCAATCGCGGCCGCCTCGATCGTCGCCAAGGTCACCCGCGACCGCGCCATGACGCGTCTCTGCGCGCAGTTCCCGGCCTATGGCTTCAGCCGCCACGCCGGCTATCCGACCGCCCTGCACCTTGCGGCGATCGCCGAGCACGGCCCCTGCCCGCACCACCGGATGAGTTTTCGGCCGTTCAGCGGCGCGCCGCGCGGCTGACGAGCGGCGCGGGCCGCGCCGGCCCGCGGAGCCCGACCGCCTCAAATCGGGACAGGCCGTTCAGACCTGCGTGAAGGGGCCCTTTACCGCCGCGACGGTAAACGTAGCCGATCGAAAAACTGGCGGTTTTTACTCATGACCCGAACGAACGCCGCCGCGGCGCGGCGCGCTGCGGGCGCGGAGTCGCGCGCCTGGCCACGCCCCGCCCCCGTCGCTCAGGCCCCCGTCGCTCACGCGCTGCCGCTCGACGAAATCATCGTCGGCGACTGCCTCGAAGCCATGGCGCGGCTGCCGGCCGAATCGGTCGACGCGGTCTTCGCCGACCCGCCCTACAATCTTCAGCTCGAACAGGCCCTGACCCGCCCCGACCAGAGCCTCGTCGACGCGGTCGACGACGACTGGGACAAGTTCGAGAGCTTCGCCCATTACGACGCCTTCACCAAGGCGTGGCTGCGCGCCGCGCGGCGCGTGATGAAGCCGCACGCCACGCTTTTCGTCATCGGCTCCTATCACAACATCTTCCGCGTCGGCGCGACGCTGCAGGACGAAGGCTTCTGGATCCTGAACGACATCGTCTGGCGCAAGGCCAATCCGATGCCGAATTTTCGCGGCCGGCGCTTCACCAACGCCCATGAGACGCTGATCTGGGCGGCGAAGGACTCCGCGGCCCGCAACTACCGCTTCAACTATGAACTGCTCAAGGCCGGCAACGAGGACACCCAGCCGCGCTCCGACTGGATGTTCCCGATCTGCTCCGGGGCCGAGCGGCTCAAGGACGAACAGGGCCGCAAGGCGCATCCGACGCAGAAGCCCGAGGCCCTGCTCGCCCGCGTCCTGATCGCCGCGACGGCGCCGGGCGACGTGGTGCTCGACCCCTTCTTTGGTTCGGGCACCACCGGCGCGGCGGCCAAGCGGCTCGGCCGGCGCTTCATCGGCGTCGAGCGCGAGGAGGCCTACGCCGCCGCCGCCCGCGCCCGCATCGACGCGGTCGAGCCCCTGCCCGAGACGACGATCGCGCCGGCGCCGAGCCGCCGCAGCGAGCCGCGCGTCGCCTTTTCGGCCATCGTCGAAGCCGGGCTGATCGCGCCGGGCGCGATCCTCTCCGACGAAAAGAACCGCCGCCGCGCCGTCGTGCGCGCGGACGGGACGATTTCGCTCGAAGGCATCGTCGGCTCGATCCACAAGATCGGCGCGCTGGCGCAGGGCCTGCCGGCCTGCAACGGCTGGACTTTCTGGGGCTTTGAGGCGGACGGCGCGTGGCGGCCGATCGACGCGCTGCGCGCCATGGCGCGGGAACGGCTGCGCCGGGCGGAGGCCTGAGCCCAAGCGACGCCGGCCTCCGCCGACGCACGCTGTGCGGCCCCGCCCGCCCGCGCTATAATCGCTGCGCGCCGCCCCACGGCCGGCGGGAGGGAGAATCCAGCGATGCGGCGTCTTGTCCTGGCCGGCCTTTTGGCGCCCCTCGCTTTCGCGCCGCAAGGCCAAGCTTGCGCCGCGCCCGCGGCTGGCGCCGCGGCAAAACCCTGCGACACGGCCGGCCTCGCCCTGCCGCCCGGATTCTGCGCCACGGTCTTCGCGGACCGGCTCGGCCATGCGCGCCATCTTGCGGTCGGCGCCGACGGAACGGTCTACGTCAACACCTGGAGCGGCCCCTATTACAAGGACGCGGCCCCGCCCGAAGCGGGCTTCCTCGTCGCCCTGCGCGACAATGACGGCGACGGCCGCGCCGACGAGATCGGCCGCTTCGGCGAGCTTTACGCCGAGGGCGGGCGGGGCGGCACGGGGCTCGCGCTGCACAACGACGCGCTCTACGCCGAAGCCGGGGACCGCATCGTCCGCTATGCGCTGAAGCCCGGCGAGCTCGCGCCGAAAAGCGCGCCCGAGGCCGTCGTGTCCGGCCTGCCGCTCGGCGGCGACCACCCGATGCATCCCTTCGCCATCGCGCCGGACGGGGCGCTCTATGTCGATCTCGGCTCCGCCACCAACGCCTGCGAGGAAAAGAACCGGATGCCGCAGTCGCCGGGCAAAAAGCCTTGCGACGAGCTTGAGACCCGCGGCGGCGTCTGGCGCTATGACGCGGACCGGCTGGGCCAGACCTTTTCGCCGGCCGAGCGCTTCGCGACCGGCCTGCGCAACGCCGAAGGGCTCGCCGTCGACGCGCGGGGCCGCGTCTTCGCCACCCAGCACGGGCGCGACCAGCTCGCCGAGAACTGGCCGAAGCTCTACACCCGCGAGCAGGGCCGGGAGCTGCCGGCCGAAGTTCTCGTCGAGCTGAAACAGGGCGCGGATTACGGCTGGCCGGAATGCTATTATGACAACGCGCAGGGCAAGCTCGTGCTCGCCCCGGAATATGGCGGCGACGGCGCGCAAACCGGCGTCTGCGCCGAAAAGTCGGGGCCGGTCGCGGCCTTTCCGGCGCATTGGGCGCCAAACGACCTCGTCATCCATGAGGGGAACGCCTTTCCCGACAGCTACAGGGGCGGCGCCTTCATCGCCTTTCATGGCTCGTGGAACCGCGCCCCGGGGCCGCAGCAGGGCTATAACGTCGTGTTCCAGCCGCTCAGGAACGGCGCGGCGTCGGGCCCCTTCGTCGTCTTCGCCGACGGCTTCGCCGGCGCGAAGAAAGAGCCCGGGCGCGCCGCGCATCGCCCCTCCGGCCTCGCCCTCGGACCGGACGGCGCGCTTTATATTTCCGACGATCAGGCCGGGCGCGTCTGGCGCGTGACCTACGCCGGCCCGCCCGACGCCGACGTCGGGTCGGTCGCGCCGGCGGGGACGACGGGCGAGACCGCCGGCGAAGCCCCGGCGGGCGACGCCGAGGCCCTCGCCCGGATCGCCGCCCTGCCCGTCCACGCCGGCTCGACGCGCGAGGAAGTGGCGCGCGGCGCGAAGATCTTCAGCGGCGCGCAGGGTTCGGCCACCTGCGGCGGCTGCCACGGCTCGGACGCGAAAGGCTCGCCGATTGGCTCTGACCTCGCCAGCGGCCGCTTTCTGTGGAGCGACGGCAGCCTGCAGGGGATCACCGAGACGATCAAGAAGGGCGTGCCGCAGCCGAAGGAGCATGGCGGCGCGATGCCGCCGATGGGCGGCTCCGAGCTTTCGCCCGAGGAACTGCGCGCCGTCGCGGCCTTTGTGTGGTCAGTCAGCCGGCCCGCCGGATCGAACGGACCGAACTGAGGCTCCGCTGACGGCGGCCGCGCCCTTCCCGCCGACGCGCCCGGAGCTTCGCTTCAGGCGAAGACGAGCGGCATGGGTTCGCGCGCGATTTCGCCAAACCCGCGCTGGCGCAGCGCCGCGACGAGCTTTTCGTTCGGAGCCGTCTCGGCGGTGGACAGGGCGAGCGCCGGCTTCATGCGCGCGGCCGGGTCCGGCGCGAAGCCGAGCTCCTGCGTCAGCACATGATCGGTGCGCCGGGCGATCGCCGGCGCCGGGTCGATCCACTCCACAGGCCAGGGCGCGAGCCGTTCGAACAAATCGAGCAGCAGAGGATAATGGGTGCAGGCGAGCGCGACGCAGTCGGTGCGCCGGCCGCCCTCCTCGACGAAAGCCGGCGCGATCTCGCTCCGGATGGCGGCGTCCGACGGCGCCTCGCCCTGCATGAAGGCTTCGGCGAAGCTCGCGAGGCGGGCCGAGCCGACGAGCGTCACCTTGCAGTCGGCGGCGTAGGCCTCGATCAGGCCGCGCGTATAGTCGCGCGCGACCGTGCCGACCGTCGCCAGCACCGAGATCATGCGCGAACGCGAATGGGCCGCCGCCGGTTTGATCGCCGGCACGGTGCCGACGAAGGGAACATGCGGAAAGGCCGCGCGCAGCTGCGGCAGGGCGAGGGTCGAGGCCGTGTTGCAGGCCACCACCACGACGTCAGGCGCATGCAGCGCGATGAGCCGCCGCATGACGGCGACGACGCGCGGCGCGAGCGCGCTTTCCGGCAGGGCGCCATAAGGAAAGCCGGCCTCGTCGGCCGCATAGACATAGTCGGCGTCGGCGCGCAGCCGGGCGATTTCGGCGAACACCGTGAGGCCGCCAAGCCCTGAATCGAACACCAGAATTTTGGGCGCGCGCGCCATGAGCGATGCCGGTGCGATGGTGGTCTGGTCTTTCGGTTCCGCGCGTCGCGCCGGCCGGCGCGACGACCATGCGAGCATGCAAGCGCGCGCAGGTTAAGATCGTCTTGATCGCCGCAAAAGGCGCCGCAAAAAAGGCGCCTTCGCGCCGCGGCGGCGTCAACCGTCGTCCGGCTCCGGCTCCACGCTCCCGACGCCGGCCTTTTTCGCGCGCGGCTTCGGCCCGGCGCGCGGCCCCTCGACGAGCCGCACGAACATGCCGCGCAGGGTGCTGACGTCCTGCTGGCTGAGGTCGAGGCGATGGAAGATGTTGCGCAGATTGCGCCGCATCACCGGCGCCTTGTCGGGCGGCCTGAAGAAGCCGGCGCGCTCAAGCTCGCCCTCGAGAAAGGCGAAGAAGGACAAGACCATCTCGCGCGGCGCCGGCGGCGAGCGCGGATCGGCGACGAACGGCGCCCTCGCCTCGCTCGACGCGCGCATCCATTCATAGCCCATGAGCAGCACGGCCTGGGCCAGGTTGAGCGAGGCGTAGGCCGGATTGACCGGAAAGGTCACGATGCGGTCGGCGATCGCGACTTCGTCATTGGAGAGGCCGGTTCGCTCCGGCCCGAACAGAATTCCGCCCTTCGATCCCTCGCTGACGAGCGCGGCGGCCCGCGGCATCGCCTCGGCCGGCGTTTCGACCGGCTTGTGCTGGCCGCGCTCGCGCGCCGTGGCGGCGTAAAGAAAATTGAGGTCGGCGCAGGCCTCCTCGACGCTGTCGTAGAGCTTCGCGGCTTCGAGCAGATGCACCGCGCCGGCCGCCGCGGCGTTAGCGCCTTTCTTCAGCGCGCCCGTGCGCGGCCAGCCCTCGCGCGGCGAGACGAGGCGCAGGTCCGAGAGGCCGAAATTGGCCATGGCGCGCGCGCACATGCCGATGTTCACGGCAAGCTGCGGCCGCACCAGGACGATCGCGGGGCCGCCGGTCAGATTGAGTCGCGTGTGGTTCGTGCCTGCGCCGGTCATATCGACTTCTCGCCCGAATCGACGATGAAAGGCAATCTTGGCTTCGCCGCCGCTCAGGCGCCCGCGACGTCTTCGGCCCGCACGACGAGCTCATAGGAGTTTTCGCGCAGCGTGCGCGCGAGAACAGCGAAGACGCCTTTCACCGCCGCCTCCGCGGCCGCCAAAAAGGCCTCGCCCGCGGCGAGGCGGGCAGCGAGAAGCCCGGCGAAAAGATCGCCCGCCCCGTTCGGCCTGATTGGCAGGCGCGGCGTTTTGAGGCGAGACAGGACGTCGTCGTCGTAAAGCGCGGTCTCGATCTCCCCGGCCGGCGTGTCGTCGAGCCGCGCGCTGGTGACGGCGAGACGCTTCGGCCCAAGCCGCGCGAGGCGGCGCGCGGCGGCGCCAAGCCCCTCGACGTCGCGCGCCGGCGTTCCGGCGAGAAGCTCGAGCTCGAACAGATTGGGCGTCGCAACGTCGGCCAAGGGCATGATTTCGTCGCGAAAGATCGCGATCAGCTCCTTTTCGACGAACACCCCGGGCCCGTCGTCGCCGATCACCGGGTCGCACAGGCAGATGAGACGCGGATTGCGCGCCCTGGCCCGAGCGAGGAAGCCCGCGACCACGGCGCCGTTGGCGGCGGAGCCGAGATAGCCCGTCAGCACGACGTTCGCGGCCTCGACGAGCCCCCGCTCCTCGATCCCGCGCAACAGGTCGGCGACCAGCGCCGGATCGAGCGCCCCGCCGCGCAGGGTCGGATAGCGGGGATGGTTCGAAAGGAGCACGGTCGGGACGCAGGCGACGCGCGCGCCGAGCGCCTGCATGGCGTAGAGCGACGCGCCATGGCCGACGGCGCCGAACGCGACCTGGCTCTGGAGGGAGATGACCAAAGGGCCGGGACCAAGCCCGCGCTCCGGCGCGTCATGGCGGGTCATCGCGGGCCGTTCCCGGCGGCGAGCGCCGCGCGCAGGCGCGGCGTCATGAAATCAAGGAAGATCCTGATTCGGCTCGGCAGATTCCGGCGGCCGAAATGCAGCGCATGGATCTCTTCGGCGTCGACGACGACGTCGTCGAGCACGCTGACGAGGCGGCCCGCCGCGAGATCGGCGGCGACATGGAACTCCGCGAGCCGCGCCAGGCCGAGCCCCATGACCGCGAGTTCGCGCGCCGTCTCGCCGTCGCCGACGGCGAATCTGACGCGAATCTCGCGGTCGACGAGCCGCCCGCCGCTTTTGAGCGGCCACACGGCGGCGGCGCGGCGGAAGGCGAAGCCGAGGCAATCATGGCTTTCAAGGTCGGCGGCCGTCTTCGGCGTCCCGCGCGCGGCGAGATAGGACGGCGCGGCGACGACGCGCCGGCGCGCCAGCCCAAGCCGCACGGCGGCGAGCCCCGAATCGGCGAGGCCGCCGACGCGAAAGGCGACGTCGCATCGCGCCTCGTAAAAATCCACCACCGCGTCGGTCAGGCTCAGCTCCAGCCGCATCTGAGGAAAGGCCGCGGCGAAGTCAGGCAGCAGCGGCAGCAGGCAATGGCGGCCGAACGGAACCGAGGCGTTGACGCGCACGAGGCCTTTTGGCGCGGCCGCGCCGCCGGCGATCCCGGCGTCGAGCGCGTCGAGCTCTTCGAGCAGTTCTTCGGCGCGCTGGCGATAAAGCTCGCCCTCCGCCGTGAGGCGCAGACGGCGCGTCGAGCGTTCGACGAGGCGCGCGCCGAGGCGGCCTTCGACGCGCGTGACAAGCTTGGCCGCGGAAGACGGCGTCATGCCGACGGCGCGGCCGGCCGCGCTGAAGCTCCCGGTCCGGGCGACCTGAAGAAACACGGCCATCTCCCAAGCGCGCGCGTCGCCCACCGGATGATCCTGTCGCTGAATGACAAAGCGATCGAATTTTTCCTGCGATTTCGCGCGGCGGCAAGCGCTCTTAAATCAGCGCCGGACATCAATCGACGGAGGCGCATTTGGATCTCATGCTCGACGGCAAAACGGCGCTGGTCACGGGCTCGACCGCCGGCATCGGCCTTGCGATCGCGCGACGGCTTGCGGCCGAAGGGGCGAACGTCGTCCTGACCGGGCGTTCGCGCGAAAAACTCGACGCGGCCGCGGCCGAGATCGGCCGCTCGGCGCGGCCGGGCGTGGCGATCCGCGGCGTCGCCGCAGACGCCGGGACGGCCAAGGGCTGCGCGGCGATCGCCGACGCCGAGCCCGACGTCGACATTCTCGTCAACAATCTCGGCGTCTATGAATCGAAACCGTTCGCCGAGATCGCCGACGCCGACTGGCTTCGCATCTTCGAGATCAACGTCCTGAGCGGCGTCCGCCTGTCGCGCGCCTATTTTCCGAAAATGCTCGAACGCGGCGACGGACGGGTCATTTTCATCTCGAGCGAATCCTCGCTGATGATTCCGACAGAGATGATCCATTACGGAATGACCAAGACCGCACAGCTCGCGATCGCACGCGGCCTCGCCGGGATGACCACGGGAACCCGCGTCACGGTCAACACGATCCTGCCGGGCCCGACGCGCTCCGACGGCGTGATCGATTTCATCCGGAGCGTCGCGCATGATCCGCACGCGCCGCCGGCGGCGCTCGAATCCGAATTTTTCGAGCGGATGCGGCCGACCTCCCTGTTGCGCCGGATGATCGAGGCCGACGAGATCGCCGCGCTCGCGGCGTTTGTCGCGAGCCCGCTCGCCGCGGCGACCAACGGCGCCGCGCTGCGCGCCGAAGGCGGGCTCGTGCCGACCGCGGCATGACGCCCGGCGCGCGCAGGCGCCGGGCTTCGACGCGGCCGCGGCTCAATGCGTGACTTCGGCCTTTTTGACGAGCTTCGTCGTGGACTGGCCCGGCGACAGATCGGCCAGCACGATCCGCCCGCCCCGCGCGCGTACGACGTCGCCGCCGACGACCTGGTCTTCGGAATAGTCCGCGCCCTTGACCAGAACGTCAGGCTGCAGCGCCTGGATCAGCTCATAGGGCGTGTCTTCGTCAAACAGCACCACGGCGGACACGCCCTTGATCGCGCCCATGACGGCGGCCCGCGCCTCTTCGTCCTGGATCGGACGCGTCGGGCCCTTGAGACGGCGCACGGAAGCGTCGGAGTTCAGCGCCATGATCAGCCGGTCGCAGGCGGCGGCCGCCTGCCGGATCAGCGACACATGGCCAGGATGCAGCAGGTCGAAGCAGCCGTTGGCGACGCCGACCGTCAGCTTCTCCCGCGCCCAGGCCCAGCGCTGCGCCACCGCCTGATCGCGCGTGACATGGCGCCCGTCATTGACCGAAGGGGAAGCCACCTCAGAGGCGAGCGAGGCCGAAAGCTCGTCCGGCGTCACGCAGGCGGTGCCGACCTTGGCGACGACGACGCCCGCGCCATGATTGGCGAGCTTCATCGATTCCTGCATCGACAGGCCGGCGGCGAGCGAGACCGCCAGCACGGCGATGACCGTGTCGCCCGCGCCCGAGACGTCGAACACGTCCTGCGCGACCGTCGCCATGTGGATCGGGGCGCCTGACAGCGGAAAATAGGACATGCCCTTTTCGGAGCGCGTCAGCAGGATGTTGGCGTCGCAGCTTTCCTGCGCCGTGAGCGCCGCCGTGAGCGCCTCAGCGTCAGTGTCGCACGGAAGGCGCGTCGCAGCGGCAAGCTCCTTGCGGTTCGGCGTGAGGATCGTCGCGCCCCGATAGACCGAAAAATCGAGCTGCTTGGGGTCGACGAGCACCTTCTTGCGCGTCGCGTTGCACAGATCGATGACCTCGCGCAGAACGCGGGTCGACAGCGCGCCCTTGCCGTAGTCGGACAGGATCACGACGTCGGCGCGCGCCGCCGCCGCCGCCGCCGCCGCAATCATGCGCTCCTCGACGAGCCCGTCATAGGGCGCGGTGTTCTCATGGTCGACGCGCACGATCTGCTGTTGCGCGCCGAGCACCCTGAGCTTGCGCGTCGTCGGCCGGTCGGTGACGCCGATCATGCCCGAAAGGTCGACGCGGCCGTAGGATTCGAGGCAGCGCGCCAGTTCGTCGCGCGCATAATCGAGGCCGGTCAGGCCGACGACGTCGACGGTGGCGCCGAGCGTCGCGAGATTGGCGACGACGTTCGCCGCGCCGCCCGCGACCGAACGCTCGGCGACCGAACGGACGATCGGCACCGGCGCTTCGGGCGAAATGCGGCTGACGTCGCCATGCAGATAGCAGTCGAGGATAAGGTCGCCGATCACGGCGATGCGGCGGCCGGCGAACAGGTCCCGAACCGAGACGATCCGCGGCCCCCGGCCGGGCTCCGCGGCGCCCGGCGCCCCGCCGTCGGCTCCTGAATGACGCGCGAACGGCGAAACGCCCGCCTCGCCCTTCGTTTCGCCATGCGAATCAGGCTCGGACACGTTCATTGAAGGCTCCAGTTTAATTGCCGCGGCCATGGGCCGAGAAAAATCGACATGCAAGGCGGACGCCGGCCTCTCACGCGGGCCGGGTCATGTCCTGGCCGGTTCAAACACGCGGGACGCCTCCGCGGCGGCGAAGAAAAGATGGTAGAGCGAACTCGCCGGGACATAATCGACGAGCGGCGCGCCATCCTCGCCGATATGGTCCGTCCAGCCGCCGAGGAACGGGCGGTCGAGAAAGACCGAGGTCAGGGCGCCGACCATCCGGGCGGCGAGGGCCGGGGCGCCGGCGTCGGATTTTTCGGCCATCGCGGCGGCGGCCTTGAGCGCCTCCGTATGCGGCCACACGCGATGCGAGCTCTTGCGGACGATCATGTCGCGGTCGATCTCGTCGACGATCAGGCCGTCGTCGCCGAAGCCGCGCCGCGCCGCCGACTGATGCAGCTGAAGGATGAACGGCGCGAGCGTCTCGCCCGAAAGCCGCTCATATTGCGACAGCAGCCAGACCCATTCGAAATGATGGCCCGGCTCGAACAGGCCAGCCTTGGCCGAGTCCGGATGATCGCTCCAGTCCTGCGCGAAATATTCGAGCAGCACGCCCGGAACCGGCGTGAACAGGCGCGTGCGGAAGAGATCGACGATGCGGCGCGCCGGTTCGAGGAAGCCCCGCCCCGGGGCGGCTTCCTCAAGGGCGAGGAAAGCCTCGAGAAGATGCATCAGCGGATTTTGCCGCTTTGTCAGGTCGTCGACCGGAAACCGGTCAAAGAGCCCGCCGAAGGCCTTGTCTTCGAGCGAGGCGTCGATGAAGCCGGCCGCCTCGTCGGCGCGCCCGAGAAGCGTCGCGTCGCCGTTGAGCCGGAACAGCGAGGCGAGCGCGAACAGCACGAAGGCGTGGGCGTAGGCGTCGCGCACGGCGGAGACGACGGCGCCGTCCGGCCCGACCGAGAAGGCGACGCCCCGCGTCAGCTTTCCGTCGTCTGCGTAGAGGCGCAAAAGCGAGGCCATGGCGGCTTCGGCGCGGCGGCCGGATTCGGCGGGCGCCCAGCCGAGCCGCGCCGCATGCGAGAAGACGTAGATCTGGCGCGCCTGCACCATCGAGCGGCGCGGCGCGACGACAAGTGGGCGGCCGTCCCAGTCGAGACGCTCATGGAAGCCGCCGAGCGTGGCGTCGAAGCCGACGCCGCCCCAGAGCGGCAGCGCCGCCGTCGTGATCCAGTCGCGAAAGGCGGCGGCGGCCGCTCCAGCTGAAGCGCCGGCCTCCTGTTCGGCGGATGGCGCGTATGTCATCTGATCTGCTTCTCCTGAAACGGACCACGGGCGTGCCCCGCGGGAAACTCCCCCAAATCAGCTTGCGGTTCAATCCCCGCGGCGCGCGCGTTCAGCGCCGCCGGGCCGGGAGGCCAAGCGCGCCGCTCACGCCGCCCGCTTGAACCGCGTCACGTCGACGCGGTAGGACAGAGCCTCGGCGAGATGCGCGGCGCCGACGGTTTCGGCTCCCTCAAGGTCGGCGATGGTGCGGGCGATCTTCAGCACGCGATGAAAGCCGCGCGCCGAAAGCCGCAGGCGCTCCGAGGCGTCCTGCACCAGTCTGAGGCCGCCGGCGTCAGGCCGCGCCGCCTCCTCGATGACGGACGCGGGCGCGGCGGCGTTGGCGCCGACATGGGGAAGGCCCATGCGGGCGTAGCGCGCGCGCTGGACGGCGCGCGCGGCGGCGACGCGCGCGGCGACCTCGCGCGAGCCTTCTGAGGGCGTGGGCAGCATCAGATCGGCCGCCGAAACCGCCGGCGCCTCCACATTGAGGTCGATGCGATCGAGAAGCGGGCCCGAGACGCGCGTCTGATATTGCGCCATGCAACGCTCGTTGGGCTGGCGGCTGCAGGCGAATCCGAGATCGAGAGCGTGGCCGCAGCGGCATGGATTCATGGCGGCGACGAGCTGGAAGCGCGCCGGATAGACGGTGCGATGCGCCGCGCGCGAAATCAAAACCTCGCCCGTTTCGAGCGGCTGGCGCAGGCTGTCGAGCGCCTGGGCCGAAAACTCCGGCAGTTCGTCAAGAAAGAGCACGCCATGATGGGCGAGCGAGATTTCGCCCGGGCGCGCCTTGGCGCCGCCGCCGACGAGCGCCGCCATAGAGGCCGAATGATGCGGCGCGCGAAAGGGCCGCTGGTCGGTGAGCGCGCCGCCGGCGAGGTCGCCGGCGATGGAATGGATGAGCGAAACCTCAAGCAGCTCCGCGGGCGTCAGCGGCGGCAGGATCGAGGGAAGCCGCGCGGCGAGCATCGACTTGCCGGCGCCGGGCGGCCCGTTGAAGAGAAGATTGTGCCCGCCCGCCGCCGCGATCTCGAGCGCGCGCTTGGCGCTCTCCTGGCCCTTGACGTCGCGCAGGTCCAGCGTCGCGGCAGGCTGCGCGCGCACGCCCGGGCGCGGCCGCGCCATGGCCTGCGTCCCCTTGAAATGATTGACGAGCTGGATGAGCGACACGGGCGCCAGCAGGTCGAGATCGTCGCCGGCCCACGCGGCCTCCGGCCCGCAGTCGTGCGGACAGATCAGCCCATGGCCGCGCGCGCTCGCGGCGATGGCCGCGGGAAGCGCGCCGGCGACGGGCGCCACCGCTCCGTCGAGCGCCAGTTCTCCAAGGACGGTGTAGCCGCGGAGCGCGTCGGGCGCGATCGCGCCGATCGCGGCCATGATGCCGAGCGCGATCGGAAGATCGTAGTGGCTGCCTTCCTTGGGCAGGTCGGCCGGCGCGAGATTGACCGTGATGCGCTTGGCCGGAAGCGCGAGCCCCGAGGCGTTGAGCGCGGCGCGCACGCGCTCGCGCGATTCCGCGACCGCCTTGTCGCCGAGGCCGACGACCGAAAACGCCACATTGCCGTTGGCGATCTGCACCTGCACGTCGACCGGGCGGGCCTCGACGCCTTCAAAGGCGACCGTCGCGACTCTTACGACCATGCGTTGAACTCAGCCGTCATTCAACAAAGCATAGCGCGCCCCGCTGCCGCCGGCAAGAACAATGATAGAACGACGCCGGCGTTGCGAGTCCGGCGAAAGGGAGACTCAACGGGCGGAGCAGATTTTTGATCAAAATGAACTTTTCCATTCCTGTAAAGGAATTATTTCACATCGCTGTGAAGTAAATTAGCAACAGGGCCGGGCTTTCTGGGCGCGCCTCTTCACGGCGTCTTGTTCGGCCGACGCGGCCGCCGCTATCGTCTCAGGCGACTTAGAAACTTCGCGAACCATGGGAGCCCAGAACGTGGCGCGCAAATCTGCTTTGAGATCGACGTTATTGCGCGCGGCGGGGATCGCCTCGCTTGGCTTCGCCCAGGCCCTTGCGTCGGGCGCGCTTGCGCAGGACGCCGCCGCGCCGATCGCGGCCGCCCCGACCTATGTGCTGCCCGAGGTCGACGTGGTTTCGCCCTCGCCGCTGCCCGGCGCGACGGGCGAGCAGCGCGACCAGCTTCCGGCCATGACCACAGTGGTGACGGACAAGGAGTTCGCCAACACACGCTCGCCCAATGTCACCGACACGCTGCAGCAGCGCGTGCCGGGCGTGGTCGTCATCGACCTCAACGGCAATCCGTTCTCGCAAGATCTCTATTATCGCGGCTTCACCGCCTCGCCGCTGCAGGGCACGCCGCAGGGCCTCGCCGTCTACCAGAACGGCATGCGCGTCAACGAGGCTTTTGGCGACACCGTCAACTGGGATCTCATCCCGCCGCAGGCCATCGCCCGCGTCGACCTCTTCACCGGCAATCCGATCTTCGGCCTCAACGCGCTCGGCGGCGCGGTGAGCATCGAAATGAAGAACGGCTTCAACTGGCAGGGTTTTGAAGCGCAGGTCATGGGCGGGTCGTTCGGCCGCGCCGCCGCCTATTTCCAGTACGGCAAGCAGATCGGCGACTATGCGGTCTATGTCACGGCCGACACTGCGCATGACGGCGGCTGGCGCTGGAATTCGCCCTCGACGGTCACGCGCGCTTATGGCGACGTCGGCTATCGTTCGCAGGATTCGGAAGTCCATTTCATCGCGTCGGGCTCCTATTCATATCTCGGCGTGATCGGCCCGACGCCCTACAATCTTCTGTCGCAAAGCCTGTCGAGCGTCTTCACTTTTCCGCAGTCGACGCTCAACGAGGCGGGCTCGCTCGCCATGACCGGCAAGTTCGACGTCGGCGCCGGATGGCAGATCGCCAGCAATTTCTACATCCGCCATTTCCAGCAGTGGCACACCGACGGCAATGATTCCGACATCGAGGAATGCGACGACGACAACGAGGGCTTCCTCTGCCTCGACGACGACAATTTCCCGTCGGTGTCGAACGAAAACGCCTTCGTCATTCATGACAAGAACGGCAATCCGATCCCCTTCACGCCGAACACCGTCTACGGCACGATCGACCGCACCAAGACCAATTCGACGACGACCGGCCTGACGCTGCAGGCGAGCAACCGCACCAAGATACTCGACCGCGACAATTTCTTCACGCTCGGCGGCTCGATCGACCGCGGCTTTTTCACCTTCTCGTCGAACTCCATGCTCGGACGCATCCTGCCGAGCCTCGAAGTGGCGCCGACCGGAAACTTCCCCGGCTCCGGCGACATCATCCAGACCGCGGGCATGATCGGCTACGTTCCGACCGCGCTGAGCGGCACGACCACCTATTACGGCATCTACGCGCTCGACACCTACAACCTCACGCCCGAACTCGCGCTTTCGGCCGGCGCGCGCGCCAACATCGCCGTGCTCAAGACCGAGGACGCGACCGGGCTCAACCCGGACCTGAATTCGAGCAGCAATTACAACCGCATCAATCCGGTCGTCGGCCTGACCTACAAGATCGCGCCGTGGATCACGGCCTATGGCGGCTATTCCGAGGCGAACCGCGCCCCGACGCCGCTCGAGCTCAACTGCGCCAACCCCGACAAGCCCTGCCTGCTCGAAAACTCGCTCGTGTCCGATCCGCCGCTGCAGCAGGTGGTGTCGCAGACGATCGAGGCGGGCCTGCGCGGCGCAACCGTCGACCCGTGGTTCAGCGGCCGCCTGGCCTGGAAGGCCGGCTATTTCCACACAAACAACACCAACGACATCATCGCGCTCGCGAGCACCATCACGGGGCGCGGCTATTACGCCAACGTTCCGGGCACGCTGCGCCAGGGCGTCGAGGCCGGCTTCACCTATGACGCCGGCCCGCTCTCGGTGTATGGCAGCTATTCCTACACCGACGCGACCTATCGCTTCACGGGCGAGCTCGCCTCCCCCTTCAACCCTTACGCCGACGAGAACGGCAACGTTCTGGTCACGCCCGGCAAGCATATCGTCGGCATTCCGTCGCAGCTCGGCAAGGTCGGGATCGACTATCAGTTCACGCCGCAGTTCCGCGCCGGCGCGGACGTGCTGATCGTCGGCAACCAGTATCTCGTCGGCGACTTCACGAACCAGAACCCGATGATGCCGATGTACTGGACGGCGAACCTGCACGCCTCCTATCAGCTCACCGAGAATTTCCAGATTTTCGGCATCGTCAACAACCTGTTCAACAACCGCAACGCGAGCTACGGCTCGTTCTTCGAGACCGACACCAACGCGCAGCTCGCCAACGGCGTGTCCTTCACCGATCCGCGCACCCTGACCCCGCTCGCGCCGCTCGCCTTCTATGGCGGCGTGAAGGTCAATTTCTGACGCGGGGCGACACCGCGAAGGCGTGGGCGCTCTCAAGGGAGCCCGCGCCGTGTTCTGGAACGCCCCGCCCGACAGGGCGAGGCGAAATTGGGTCAAGGGCCGCGCCGCCGCGCTTCATGCGCCGGCTTCAAGGCAGACCCTTTCCGCGCAAACTTGAAGGCGCGGCCGCGCCTCCCCGAAGCGGCCGCGCCTTTTTTCTTCACGCGCATGTCAGGTTTTCGCGCGACTGGCGTCGCCTGCGCGAAACCGACGTCGTCTCAGCGGCGCGGGGATGCGGCGTCGCGCGAGACATAGGCCGGCTCGCTCGTCGGATCGCCGATCTGCACCCAGGCGTTCTGGTCCTCCTGGGACTGGCGCTTGACGAAGCGATAGGGCGTGCGCGTCCAGGGCTTCACGTCGTTGTTCAGATTGTCGAGCACGTAATCGCCCGTGGTGGTCTTCACCGTCAGCACCGCGTGGCCCTGGTCGCTTGAATCCTTGACTACGGTCATGAGCAGGGCCTGACGCGGAAACCCCTCCTCCATCAGGATCTTGCGCTTCAGCAACGCATAGTCCTCGCAGTCGCCGCGTCCGTCCGTGGGATAATCCCAGCGGTCGATCACGCCGAAATGGTCCATGTCGGTCACGGCCTCGACATGGGCGTTGACCCAGCGGTTGACGCGGTCGATCTCTTTCATGGTCCGCGGCGCCGCGACGACGTCGAGCGCCTCCGCCGGACCGGCGTCGCAGGCGCCCTGATAACGGCGGCAGAAATCGGCCCAGCCGAAAGGCACGGTCGTCGGCGCGCCGACCGGCTGGAACGCCGGGGCGCCGTCCGCCGCCCGCGCCGGAAGCGGCGCCGCGACCGGAAGCGACGCCATGACCAGCGCGCAGGCCGGAAGAAGCGCCGCCGCGACGCGCGCGCCTTTCGACCGGATTTTCGCGTTCAAGCCGTTCATCGTCCGGGCCTCCACCCTGTCCTGACCGAAGTCAGGCCGCAGCCTTGCCGGGCGCGCGTGATCGCGTCCTTAAAGGTAAAGCTTCGATTTTATCGCGACGCAGATGAGAAGCGGTCCAATGTATGCGTTGCTTAATCTCATCTGTAAGTCGCGCGGCTCAATCTTACGGAGTTTTATCGCAGCCTGCGGTTTCGCCCCTTGAACTTCGGCCGCGCGGACGACATCTTCCTGAGAAGCCGTCGCCGTTTCTCGCCGCCGTTTTGAACCGGGGCCGGTCGAATTGGTTTCCAAATCGTTAACTGCGCCGCATGGCGGAATCAACCTCCAGAGCGCGAACGTCCGACGGCGGATTAAAATATCCTTAACGCCGTTCATGATCTGAACGAGGTTCCCTCTTGTCCCTGATCGAGCCCTCCAACGCCAGCCGCGCTCACGCGCTCGTCGCCATCAGGGCGCTGTCCTCCGACGACGAGGCCGCGCTGCGGCGCGCCGTCGCCGAACTCGCCAGTTCGAGCCTCGCCATGCGGCTGACGACGCTGCTCGGCCGCCAGATCGGCGCCGTCGGCTTCGTCCTGCCGGATCAGATGACGGAGGTCGTCAACCGGAGCGCCGAGGCGGCGATCCGGGCGGCCATGGGCGTCGCCCTGCGCACCCTGCCCGAGGCGTCGCGCCGCGACAGCCGCCGGCTGCATAAATCGCTCGTCACGCTCGCCGGCGCCGCGGGCGGCTCGCTCGGCCTCGCCGGGCTTCCCGTCGAACTTCCCTTCACCACCACCTTGATGCTGCGCTCGATCGCCGAGATCGCCCGCAACGAGGGCGAAGAGCTTTCCGATCCCGACGTCGGTCTCGCCTGCCTCGAGGTTTTCGCGCTCAGCGACGACGTCGGGCGCGGCCTCGGCGCGTCGGAAGGCGCGCCTGAGGCCGGCTATTTCGCCGTGCGCGTCCTGCTCGCCAAAATGGTGAGCCAGTCGGCGCGCCACTTCATGCATCGCGGCCTGTCGGAGCAGGCGGCGCCGCTGCTGGCGCGGCTCATCTCGCAGATCAGCGCGCGTTTCGGGCTCCTGGTGTCGCAGAAACTCGCCGCCCAGGCGGTGCCGCTGATCGGCGCGGCGAGCGGCGCGGCCATCAACTACGCTTTCGTCGACCATTTCCAGACGCTGGCGCGCGGCCATTTCACCATTCGCCGGCTGGAGCGCAGATACGGCCCGAACGTCGTTCGCGCGGAATATGAGAAATTCGCCGCGGCGCGCTGACTTGATCGAAGCTGTTCGATTTTGAAACGAATCATGCTAGCTGAGCGTTGTCTTAGGCCGTCCGACGCAGGATCCGACATCGTGAGCGCCTCCCCGTTTCTTTTCCGCGCCGCGTCCGCCCCGCTCATCGCCGGCGTGATTCTCGCGGGGCTCTGTTTTCCGCGCGAGGCTCAGGCCGGCTTCTTCGATTTCCTGTTTCCTCCGGCGCAGCAGCAACAATACGCGCCGGCCTATCGCGAGCCGCACGCGCACGTCCGAAAGAAAAGAACGGCGGCGAAGAAGAAGGCGGTCGTCGCCGTCAGGCCGCATGTTCCGGCGCGCGTCGTCGCGAGCGTCATGGACGACGACGGGCTGCAGCGCGGCGACGCGGTGATGACCGACGCCGGCCTTCTGATCTACACGGGCGCGTCGGACGCCCCGGCGCCGCATTCGGCGTCGGAATTCTCGCCGCTCTCCGCAGTCAAAAAGCTGCCGGCCCGCCAGCGCGAAGCGCTTCTCGCGCTTGACGACAGCCGCGCCCGGGCGACCCTCGTCACCGGACGCTCGGTTTCGACGGCCGCGCTTTCGGCCGGCCGCCTGATCGACGGCGGGCGCGGCGTCCGCATCCGCTACGTCGGCCCCTGAGCCGGAGCGGCGTTCAGCCCTCCCCGAAATCCGCCTCCCCGTCCTGCGACGCCTCCCCCGCGTCAAGCGCCGCCAGCACCCTGGCGGCGATCTGGCGCGTGACCCGGCTCTTGCGCGCCAGAGCCTCGCGGTCGACCGCCTCGACGAAGCGGCGCGCCGCGTCCATCGAACAGGACAGCCGCGCCGCCGCATAATCGACGAAGCGCGGATCGACTGCGAGCTGGCGGTCGCTCAGGAGCTTGGCGAGCGTCATGCGCATCAGGTCGTCGTCCGGCGCGCCGAGGCTCGCACGTGGCGCGAGGCGCAGCCGTGAAACGAGGTCCGGCGGCCCGATCTCCAGAAGCTCGGGCGCGCGCCGCGCCGTCAGCAGCAGCGGCAGAGGCCGTTCGCGCGCAAGATTCAGAAGATGAAACAACGGAGCTCCGCCGGCCTCGCCGAGCGTGTCGAGGTCCTCGACCAGAAGGGCGCGCTCGCGCGCCAGATCGGCGGGCGCCAGAGTCGCGGACGCCGGCGCCGCGAGTTCGGCCGCGCGGATGCGACGGGCCCCGGCGCGCGCCGCCCAGATCGCGCCAAGATGGCTTTTGCCCGAGCCCGCCGGCCCCGTCAGCAGCAGCGCGGGGTCCGGCCAGTCGGGCCAGGCGTCGATGAGCCGGGCGGCGGCCTCGTTCGACGGCGCGATGAAGAAATCCTCGGCGCCGTAGCCCGGCGCGGGCGCAAGGTCGAGCGTCAGCTGCGGCGCGAAGCTCAGGCGGTCCAGGGCGGGCATGCGCGTCAGGCTCCCGGTCCTCAGCGGCCGCGCGGCGCGCGGAGCGCGCCATCGTCGAGGTCTGTCAGGATCGGCGCGGGACGCTCCAGCTCCACATAAAGCTTGCTCGCGCGGTAGCGTTGCGCGGCGTGGCGCAGGAGCACGCCAAGAACGGCGGCGCAGGGCACGGCGATCAGAAGCCCGGGGAAGCCGAACAGCGCGCTGAAGGCGAGCAGCGCAAAAATGAGCCAGACGGGATGCAGGCCGACCGAATCGCCGACGAGCTTCGGCGAAAGAATATTGCCTTCGATGAACTGGCCGACGCCGACGACCGCGAGCGACGTCAGGAGCAGCCGCCACTCGGGCCAGCCCTGCACCAGCGCGATGACGGAGGACAACAGCAGCGCCGTCAGCGAGCCGACATAGGGGATGAAGCTCAAAAGCCCCGCCGTGAGGCCGATGAGGAGGCCGTAATTGAGGCCGATCAGCGTGAAGCCGATCCCGTACCAGAGCCCGAGGAACAGACACACCAGCGCCTGCCCGCGCAGGAAGCCCGACAGGGCGACGTCGATTTCGGCCGCAAGCGCGCGCGCCGTGCCGAGATGGCGCGGCGGCACGAGGCTTTCGATCGAGGCGATCATCTTGTCCCAGTCGAGCAGCATGTAAAAGGCGATGACCGGCGTCAGCACGATCAGCGCGAAGAAATTGATCAGCGCCGCCCCGCTGGTCCAGATGGATTTGAGAAAGGCGCCGGCCCATTGCGCGGCCTGATTGACGAGATCCGTGGCTGACGAGCGCAGGTCCGACGACACGTCGCGCCCGACTCCCAGCCTGTCGAGCAGAGGCCCGCTGACATGCTCCGTCAGATAGGCCGTGACGCCGCTGAACAGGCCCTCGAGCTTCAGCGCATAGTCCGGCAGGGCGACGATGAAGCTCGAAAGCTGTCGCCACAGGGCGGGCGCGACGACAAACAGCGTGAGCGAGCCGAAGATCAGGAAGGCCGCCATGATGAGCAGCGTCGCGCCAAGGCGGTTGAGGCCCAGCCGCTCGAGCTGGTCGGCGACCGGGTTGAGGAGATAACCGAGGGCGAAGGCCGCCACGAAGGGCGCCAGCACGCCGCTGAACAGCCACAGCAGCAGCCCCGCGGCGATGAACGCGCCGATCCAGAATCCGACCTTGGTTTGGAGCTGCATCGCCGTCCTTCCGTCCCGCGTCACGCGTTCATATGGCGAATCCACTGCGTGGCATAGGCGGCGAGCGAAACGAGCGCGAGCCCCGCCACCGCCACCGCCGACGCGGTGAACCAGAAGCCCCTGGCGAGGCCGAAAGCCTCGACGCAGAGCGCCAGCGCCGCGAACACAATCTGCGCCAGCGTGTTGAGCTTGGAGACGAGCAGCGGGCGCACCTGCATCGGCCGCTCGAGCAGGCGCGCGATCAGAAAGGCGCCGACGATCATGACGTCGCGCGCGACGACGATAATGGCGAGCGTCGCCGGAATCGCGCCAACGACGGCGAGCGCCACGAAGATCGAAACGAGCAGCGCCTTGTCGGCGATCGGGTCGAGATAGGCGCCAAGCTCCGAGCGCAGGTCGAAGGTCTTGGCGATCCAGCCGTCGAGCCCGTCCGACAGGCCCGCGACGACGAAGGCGATCGCCGCCTCCTTGAACTGGCCGGCGACGATGAGGGCGATCACGACCGGGACGAGAAGCAGGCGGCCGAAGGTGATGAGGTTGGGCAGATTGCCGAATTTGCGAAGATCCATGCCGTTTCGCCCTTTGTCGACCGCCGCGAGCTTAATGCGCGGACGCGGACTGATCCACTTTCGTGGCGGCGGCGGGCGGCTTGCTTTGCCGTCTCCGGCACGCTAGCCGTGATGCCGCGAGGGCGACCATGACAGACGACAAAAAGCTCACCTACGCCGACGCCGGCGTCGACATCGAGGCCGGCAACGCCATGGTCGAGGCGATCAGGCCGCTGGTGCGCGCGACGCGCCGGCGCGGCGCCGACGCCGAGATCGGCGGCTTCGGCGGACTGTTCGACCTGAAGGCCGCAGGCTTCACGGACCCGATCCTCGTCGCCGCCAATGACGGCGTCGGCACCAAGGTGCGCATCGCCATCGAGACCGGCGCGCATGACACGATCGGCGTCGACCTCGTCGCCATGTGCGTCAACGATCTGCTGGTCCAGGGCGCCGAGCCTGTTCTTTCTCGACTATTACGCCAGCGGCAAGCTTGACGGCGCGGTCGCGGCGGCGGTCGTCGGCGGCATAGCGCGCGGCTGTCTTGGAGGCCGGCGCGGCGCTCATCGGCGGCGAGACCGCCGAAATGCCGGGCCTTTACGCGGGGTCTGACTACGACCTCGCGGGCTTCGCGGTGGGCGCCGTCGAGCGCGGCGCCCTGCTTCCGCGAGGCGACGTCGCGCCCGGAGACGTCCTCATCGGCGTGCCCTCCTCGGGCGCCCATTCCAACGGATTTAATCGACCTTCGCCAAGCTCGTCGCCGGCCGGATCGAGGCGATGTCGGGCGTGGTGCGGCGGTCGTCGAAGCTCGAAGTCGGCTTTTTCGCGCAGCATCAGGTCGACGACCTCGACGAGACCGCGACGCCCTTCCAATGCGTCGCGGCGCTGATGCGCGACCAGCCCGAATCAAAGATCAGGGCGCGCTGCGCCCAGTTCGGCTTTTCGAACGTCAAGGCCGACACGCGCGTCGCCCAGCTTTCGGGCGGAGAGAAGGCCCGGCTCCTGATGGGGATCGCGAGCTTTTCGGGCCCCCATCTCCTGATCCTCGACGAGCCGACCAACCATCTCGACATCGACAGCCGCGCCGCGCTGATCGAGGCGATCAACGACTATGAAGGCGCGGTGATCCTCGTCTCGCACGACCGCCACCTGCTCGAAGCCTGCGCCGACCGGCTCTGGCTTGTCGCCGGCGGCGGGGTCAGAAGCTTCGACGGCGACATGGACGACTATCAGCGCTTCGTGCTCGACGGCGGAACGGCCGCGCCCGCGGCGAAGCAGGCCCCCGCGCGCGAGCGTCAGGCCGTCGCGCCCGCCGCCCCGCGCCGCAAGGACGCCGGCGCGACGAAAAAGCGCCTCGCCGCCATTGAGGACAAGATCGTCAAATTCGAGGGGCTGATCGCCCGGGTCGACGAGATGCTGTCCGACCCCGAAAAAATCGCCGCCGACCCGGCAAAGGCGATGACGCTCGGCGGCCAGCGCGGCGAGCTCGAAAAGGCGCTCGCCGCCGCCGAGGAGGAATGGCTCGCGCTTTCGGCCGAGGCCGAGCAGGGCTGACGCGAAACGCCCCGGAGGCGGCGGGTCAGTGCAGCGTGGCCGTCTGCGCCGCGGCGGCGGACGAGGCCGCGCGGCGCGGCGGGTCGACCATGGGCGCGAAGACGAAATGCACGGCTTCGAGCGCGCGCGCCAGCGACCGGCTCGCGGCGATGAGCGAGGGCGCGTCCGACATGTCGACGAGTTCGGCGGCGGCGAGCAGCTCCTCATGCGCCCTCATGTGCTGCGAGGCGACGACCAGGTTCAGCACCCAGCATTCGTCGCGGCACAGGCAGCGGCACAGGTCCGGGAGCCAGCCGATCGGGCGTTGCGAACGCTGGTTCAGCGTGCGCGTGAAGACGTGGAATTCGGAATAGAGCGTCTTGGCGACGTCCGGAGGCGCATAGCGCAGCAGCGCGTCCCAGGCGCAGTCCCAGCAGAACATGTCACGGTTGGCGAAGCCCGCCATCCAGTATCTGTACTGCGAAAAGAACAGATGCTCGGCGGGCGCGTCGGCGTGGACGCCGGCCGCCTCGCGATCATGGCGATGGGGCTTGGGCTTGGGCTCGGACATGGCGGATTCGTCTTTCATGGATCGAGGTCAAGGTTCGATACAAGTTTCGATTCGGCCGCAGGCGGCGACTAAGGAGACGGCTCAGGCCGTGACGAAGGCGCGCCCGGCGTGAAGGGCGACGAACGCCTCCGCGCGGCGGCGCAGGCACTCCTCGACGCAGGAGCCGTCATAGACGGCCTCGAGCGCGGCGACGCAACGGTCGACGAGCGCGGCTTCGCCCGCGCCGCCCTCAGCGACGAAAGCTTCGGCGGCTTTGGTCAGGATTTGGTTTATTCTAATTCTTTCGTGCGCGAGATCGCACATGACTGGCCTCCGCAAGTAAAACGGAGACTTAATTTAACCATGGCCGCTTGCGTCGCAACATATATGTTTGAAATCCATTCTAATTCTATTTGCGGCGGCGCAGCCGCCTCGCGCAGTTCAGCGGATCAGATCATAGTCGACAAAGCTCACGACATCTCCGGGCGCGACCTCGCGCAGCGCCTCGGGCAGCGCGACGAGCCCCTGCGTGCGTGTGAGCGAGGTCAGCGCCGCCGCGCCGTCGAGCGGATATTTTTCCGCGCGAGGAAGGCCTGAGCCGTCATCGACGAGGCTGACGCGGACGAACTCGCGGCGCCCGGGCTTCTTTTTATAGGAGAAGCCCGCGACGGCCCGGGCGAAGCGCGGCGGCTCGAACACGGCCCCGCCCAGCGCCGCGACGAGCGCCCGCGCCACGAAAATGAAGCCGATGAAGGCCGCGACCGGATTGCCCGGCAGGCCGACGAACGGCGTTCCGTCAAGGACCCCCATGGCGAGCGGGCGCCCCGGCTTGACCGCAAGCCGCCAGAAGTCGAGCGATCCGCGTTCGAGAATCGCCGCCCTGACATGATCCTCCTCGCCGACCGAGACGCCCCCGGAGCTCAGGACAAGATCATGCGCGCCGGCCGCCTCGCGCAGCGCCGCGGCGATGACCCTGCGTTCGTCGGGCAGGACGCCGAGATCGGAAACCTCGACGCCCTGGCGGCGCAGCAGCGCCGCAAGCATGAAGCGGTTGGCGTCATAGGCGCCCCCCGGCCCGAGCCGCTCGCCGGGGCTCGCCAGTTCGTCGCCGGTCGAGAACAGGGCCGCCGTGACCCGGCGGCGCAGGGGAAGCGTCGGCAGGCCGAGCGCCGCGGCGAGCGCGAGGTCTTCGGGCCGCAGCCGGCGTCCGGCCTTCAGGGCGACGTCGCCCGTCGCCACGTCCTCGCCGCGCCGGCGCACATTGGCGAAGCGCTTGAGGCCCGCAGGCAGGACCACCTCGCCGCCTTCGAGGCGCCGGCAATCCTCCTGCATGAACGCCGTGTCGAAGCCGTCCGGCATAGCCGCGCCGGTGAAGATGCGCACGGCCGCGCCGGCAAAGTCCGCAGGCCCCGGCGCGAGCCGCTCGAGCGGGCGCCCCGCCGCCGCCCGCGCCCCGATTTTCAGAACGCTGTCGCCATGAAGCGCGAGATCGGCGAAGCGGGCCGCATAGCCGTCGACGGCGCAATTGTCGAAGCCCGGCAGGCAGCGCGCCGCCGTCACGTCCTGGGCGAGGATGCGGCCGTCCGCCTCATGCAGGCCGACCTGCTCGATCTCCGGCGCGTCGGCGACGCGCGCGAGCAGGAAGCCGACCGCCTGTTCGATGGTCATGGGCGCTTCGCCCGCTGCGAAGACGTCGTCCGAAAGCTGCGCCATGGCTCTAGTCCCGCCCGCCGGAGAGGGCCGCGAGCGCGCGCTCGACCGGTTCGGCGAAACGATCGACCAGCGCCGCGGCGCCCGCGACGTCGTCGAGATGCGCCCATGGCAACGCGGCCGGCCCCGGCGCGTCGCTGATCAGCGCCCTCACCGTCGGGTCTTCCGGATGGAGCGGCGGCTTGCCGTTGGCGGCGCGGGAAACTTCGATCTTGGCGTGCATGTCGCGTTTGTAGCCTTCGATCAGCACGAGATCGACGGGCGAGAGCCGCGCCAGAAGCTCGGCGAGGCGCGGCTCCCCGCCGTCCGGATTCTCATGCATCAGCGCAAATCGGCGCGCGGACGCGATCAAAACCTCGCGCGCGCCGGCCTCGCGGTGGCGAAAGGAGTCCTTTCCCGGCCGGTCGACGTCGAAATTGTGATGCGCATGCTTGAGCGTCGACACGGAAACGCCGCGCGCGGTAAGATAAGGAATGAGCTTCACGATCAACGTCGTTTTTCCGGCGCCGCTCCAGCCGGAAAAGCCGATCACCCTCACGCGCCCCTCCTCCATTGGGCGCACGGCCCGAACCATAGCGTTGCGCGCAAGATCATGCTATTCCCTTTAATATATCGTGACGAAAGACCGTTCCCAAGAGGCGCGGCTTGACCCTGGCGAGCCCGGCCGAAGCCGCGGACGCCGCTTCGCATGCGACGACGCTCGACCTCAAGGGGCTGAACTGCCCCCTGCCGGTCCTGCGCGCCGGCAAGGCCCTGCGGCGCCTCAAGCCCGGCGATCTCCTGATCGTCTTGTGCACCGATCCGCTCGCCGCAATCGACATTCCCCATCTCGTCAACGAGACGGGAGACACGCTCGAAGGTCAAGACGTCCGCCACGGCGAGATGACTTTCCGCATCAGACGGAGGCGGACGTGAAGCTTGAAGATCAGGGTCAGGGCGAGACGCAGGGCGAGACGGAGGCCTCGACGAGGCCGCTCGCCGCGCTCGTGTTCGACGACGCGGAGAGGGCGAACAGCGTCGTCGAGGCCTTCGCCGCCGAGCTTGCGGGGCGCGGGCGACGCGTCGCCGGCTTCATCCAGCGCGCCGATATGGCGCAGTCGTGCCAGTGCCGCGAAACCGAGATCGTCAATCTCGAGACGGGCGAATCCTTTCCCATCCTGCAGGACCTCGGGCGTGAATCGAGCGCCTGCCGCGTCGATCCGGGCGCCCTCGCCCGCGCGGCCTTCGAGGTTTCGCGCGCGCTCGAGGGGGCGCCGGAGATCCTGTTCATCAACCGATTCGGCAAGCTCGAGCTCGAGGGCATGGGCCTGATCGCCGAGATCGGCGCCGCCGCCGCCGCCGGCGTGCCGACGCTGGTCTGCGTGCCGCAGCGTTTTCTCGCCGCCTGGCGCGATTTTTCGGGCGGCTTCGCCGAAGAGCTCTCCTGTTCGCCGTCGGCCTTGCGCGGCTGGTGGCGCGACGTCTCGTCCGAAACGGCGCAGCCGGGCTCGCCGCCTTGAGCGGCTTCGAGCCGCCGCACATCCTGTCGATTGACGACGTCGACTTCACGATCGAAGCGCGAAGCTGGGCCTTCGCCGACGATCAGGCCGAGGCGATCGAGCGCCACTGGGGGAAGCTTCGCGCCGGAAACCCGCATCTCTTCAACGGCCGCGTGTTCCTCAATTTCGAGCGCGCGGTCCGTGAGGAACGCGGGCGGCGCGTCCTCGGCGGCGTCGCCGCGGCGGTCGATTTCAAGGCCTTCCTCGCCTGGCGCGACTTTGGCTTTCCGGACGCCTCGGCGCGCAACTGCTTCGCCATGGCCGCGCTTCTTTCGGCCGACGGCGCCTTCATGCTCGGGCGCATGAGCGAAACCACCGCCAACGCCGGAAAGATCTATTTTCCGGCCGGAACGCCCGACCTCGACGACGTGAAGGGCGACGCGCTCGACCTCGAAGGCAGCGTCGCGCGCGAGCTTCAGGAGGAGACGGGCCTCGCGCCCGACGACGTGAGCTTCGCCCCCGGCTGGCGCGTCGTCTTCGAAGGGCCGCGCGTCGCCTGCATGAAGCTGACGCGCTCAGGGCTCAGCGCGCGCGAGATCGAGGCGCGTTTCGCGGCGTTCGCGGCGCGCGAGGAGAAATCGGAGCTGTGCGGCCTCCACGCCGTATTCTCGGCGCGCGACCTCATTCCCGAGCTGATGCCCGACTTCACCCTGCGCTATCTGCGCGACGAACTGTCGCGCCGCTGACGCAGGGGCGGCGGCCCGGCCCGAACCGCCCGCAGCGTTCCGGGCCGACGCGTCAGGCGCGGTAGCCGTGCCGCGATTTGGTCGCGCGCAGGATCGACAGCGCCTCGGCGTCATGGCCGGCGGCGCAGGCGTCGGCCGCGCGCGCAAGATCCTTGGCGATCGTGTCATAGACCGAGCGATTGACGTTGCCGGTGGCGACGTCCGACCAGACGACCTTCTGAAACGCGTCGAGCGGGCCGGCGCAGGTTGAGTCTTGCGGAAAGGGCGGCCATGAGGGCGGCGTCGGGCCGCTCGGCGCCGCGGCCGGAGGGTTGGCATAGGGCTGCGGCGCATTGGCTGTCTGGTTGCACCCGGCGGCGAGAAGCGCCGCGCCGAAAGCCGCCGTCGACATCATGATCCGCCGCATCTCGCCCTCCCCGATTGGCGGCCCAATGTCATCGCCCGCCTTCCCCTGTCAAGGCCGCGCCTGCCCGTAAAGCCATTCATATTTCGCAAGAAGCCGCGCGCCGAACGCCCCAAGGCCGAGATCGCGCAGCGCGGCCGCCGGGCCCGAAAGATGATAGATCCGCTCCTGCGCGCGCGATTCTTTCTGGACCCGGCTCGCCCGCGCGATCCGGCGCGTCTGATAGGCTTCGAGCGCCGTCTCGACCGGGGCCGCGCCTTCGAGGGCGTCGCCGAGCGCGTCGGCGTCCTCGATCGCCTGCGCGGCGCCCTGGGCGAGAAAAGGCAGAACCGGATGGGCGGCGTCGCCGAGCAGCGCGACGCGCCCGCTTGTCCAGCGCGGCAGCGGCGCGCGGTCGTGCAGGCGCCATTTGCGCCAGCCGGAGGCCGCCTCCAGAAGCTCAAGCGCCGGCCGGCTCCAGCCCGCGAAGCGGCGCAGCAGCTCGCGCGCGTCGGCGTCGTTCGACCAGAACGGACCGACGTCGGGGGTCTCATCTCCGGCGACGATCGCGACGACGTTCACGACCGAGCGGCCGCGCAGCGGATAATGAACGAGATGGGCGCGCGGCCCGAGCCAGAGCGACGCGTCCGGGCGCAGCGCGAAGGCCGGCGCGCGGTCCGCGGCGACGAGCGCGCGCCAGGCGGTTCGCCGCGACATGGCGAGCGCCTGGGCGCCGGCGCCGAACATTTCGCCGCGCAGCAGCGACCGTGAGCCGTCAGCCGCCACGAGACAGTCGCCCTCCGCCGCAAAACGCGACTCGCCCTTGCGCAGGCGCGCGAGAACGCCGTCCGGCCGCGCCTCGAAGCCTTCGACGGCGACGCCGGTCGACAGGCGCACGCCCTCCGCCGTCGCGACGGCGTCGAGCAGGGCGCGTTGCAGGTCGGCGCGGTGGGCGAGCAGATAGGGGGCGCCCCAGCGCGCCTCGGCGTCGCCGAGCGGCATGACGGCGAGGGACGCGCCGTCGCGCGCGCGGCGGATGCGGACCGCCTCAGGCTCGAGCGCCGCGCCGCGCAGCGCGGGCAGCGCGCCGAGGCGGCGCAGGACGCGGGTCGCATTGGGAGAAAGCTGAAGCCCCGCCCCGACTTCGGCGAGGACCGGCGCCCGGTCATAGAGGCTGACGCGCCATCCCGCCTGCGCGAGGCGAAGGGCCGCGGCGAGGCCGCCGATTCCCGCGCCCGCGATCAGGGCGTGAGGCCGGTCGCCCTCACGCCCGGCGGCTTCAGCGCTCAAGCCGCGGCGGCTTCGGGCGAAAAGGCGCAGTCCGGCGGCTCGCAGCCGCCATGCAGCGACGCGTCATAAACATAAAGCGTCGAGCAATAGGGGCACACGGCTTCGTCCGCGTCGCCCATGTCGATGAAGATATGAGGATGGTCGAAAGGCGGCAGCGCGCCGACGCACATGAACTCCCGGGCTCCGACGCGCACGCGCGCGACGCCAGGCTGATTGTGGAAATGCGGCGTCGAATGGCCGGCCATGCTTCTCGATCCTTGTGTGACCTCGCCCGGGCGGCTGCCGGCGCCGGAGGAGGAAGGCTGATGTCCGCCGGGCCGCGGCCGGCGTCCGGCGTCCGGCGGCGGGCAGCATAGGCGCGGCGCGGCGCTTTGAACAGGGGCGGCCGCCCTTCAGAAGGCGCTCTTCGACGGGCCCGCGAAAGCGCCGGCGTCGGACTCGCGGCGGCATTCGTCGAGGATCTCGAGGAGTCTCGCGCGAAATTCGGCGTTGAGATATTTCGCTTCGACCTTTTCGCGCCCGCGCTCGCCCATGGCCTTCGCGAGGCCTTCGTCGAGAAGGAGCTGGCGCAGCCGCGCGGCGAGCGCCGGCACGTCCTTCGGATCGACGACGAAGCCGTCGACGCCGTCGGACACCACCTCGCTCGCCGCGCCATGCTTGCTGCAGATGACCGGAAGGCCATATTGCCAGGCTTCGAGATAGACGATGCCGAAGCCTTCCTTGTCGGACGGCATGGCGAAGACGCTGGCCGAGGCGTAGGCCTCCTGCAGGGCTTTGGCGGGGACGAGCCCGCGGAAGGTCACGGCGTCGGCGACGCCAAGCTTCTGCGCGAGCGCTTCGAGCCCGGGCCGCAGTGCGCCGTCGCCGATGATCTCATAGACGGCGTCGGGCACGCTCTGGCGCAGCAGCGCGAACGCCTCGATCATCTCGTCGACGTTCTTTTCGCGCTCGCCGGCGCCGAGCCGCGTCACGGTCAGGATCGAAAGCGGCCGGCGCCCGCCTGACGGCGCCGATTCGAGCCGGTCGACTGCGTTGGGCAGAATGCGGAACTTGCGCAGCGGCACGCGGAATTCGCGGCTCATCACCTCGGCGGTGAAGCGGCTGACGGAGACGACGCGATCGACCGATCTGGCGGCGAGGCGCTCGAACAGGCGGCGCGGCCGTCCGGCGCTGTTCCAGGCTTCATAGCCATGGACGAACAGGACGATCGGCAGCCGCGGCCGGAACAGGCGGATCGCGGCGGCGAGCGGCAGAAGATTGAGGTGGCAGACGAGCAGCATCCGCCCCTGGGTCGCCGCGCGCCAGAACGCGCGCATGAAATAGAACAGGCGATTGCGCGGGGCCAAAATCTCGGCTCCGGGAAGCCGGGGGATCGTGGCGTTGGAATCCCCGAGCAGGAAGACGACCGCTTCGCCGCCGCCGGCCTCGCCGCCGTCGAGATTGTGAAAAAGGCGACGATTGAAATTCTGCAGCCCGCCAATCTTTCCATAGGTGGACAGAGCGCAGACGACGACGCGCTTTCCCCCGTCATGCTTGGAGTGAGGCATCGCCTTGACTTCGATAATCGATTGCTCCGCCGTGATCTGCATAGGCTGAGGCGTCCAAGCACGGATGGGGCCGCCGAGGCTTGTCAGCCATGAGACGGAACATGCTTGTAAAGTAACTAAAAACCAATCAATTCGCTACGAATTGTTGCCGACGGGGCGGCTTTGCCCGCATCGATTCATGGCGTGACATTCAAGGTTGACGCCGCGCTTTATTCATCATTTTGACCCGGCCGCCCGATTCGTTCAACGCCGCTCCGCGAGCGCGCGCCCGACGCCTTGTCGTCCGCAAGACTCCGCCCCGGCCGACGCTCGAAGGGGGCGTGGACGGACCAAGGCCCGAGGGCGGCGATAGTCGCCGCCTCAGGCGAAAGCTTCGGCCTTTAGCGCATGATCCACGATCCGGGTCAGGAGAATTTCATTGAAGTCTCCGTTCCTGACGACCTTGCGATGACCGGCGGCGGCGATCGCCGCGATTTTTTCGGGCGTCTTGAGCAGTTCGAGGCAGCGGTCGGCGCATTCGTCGGCGTCGTCGAAGAAGACGGCCTCCTCTCCATCGACGTACATGTCGAGATGGTCCGGCGTGCGCTCGGCGCAGAACGCCGTGCCGGTCGCGGGGATTTCAAGGCTGCGCGTCGTGTAAAGGTCCTCATTGCCCTTGGACAGGAGACCAATGGCGATCTTTGCGCCGCGAATGGCCTTGACGTAGTCGAGACCCTCGAGCGTCCCGAGCCGGACATTCGCGCGCAGGCGCTCATATTCCGGCGCCTTGTTCCAGCGCGGCCCATAAATGACGATGGGCACGCCGCGCTCGATGAGACGCAGCATGAACGGCCCGCGCTCCGGCATCCATGTGCCGACGAAAGCGACATCGGACGAGAAGCGGGCGCGATCCTCGTCCGAAAGCTCGATCGGCCGGTGAATGGCTTCGTCCGCCGCCTGCCGCACCAGCATGACATGCTTCGCCCCGGCCCTGCGCGCCGGCTCGACGCTCGACGAGCGCGGCGTCGCGACCAGGTCATAATAGGGCAAGGCTTTGAGAAACAGGCGCCATTTGCGCATGTCGCGGGAGACGTAGGGGTTGTCCTGATTGTAGTTGACGACCACCCTGGAGACGGTCTTGAAGCGCCGCACGCAGGAGGCGTCGACAAGTTCGCCATGATCGACGAAGACGACGTCGAACGTCTCGCCGCCGATCTGCCTGAACATCCAGTTCTCGACGAGCCTGCCCAGGCCGAAGGCGCCGGTGCGCACCACCCAGGCGTCGGTCAGCCGCTCGGGAATGACCGGCAGCGTGTCGACCGGAATCCAGGCGTCGAGCGACCTGACCTCATGCCCGAGACGACGGAAGGCGTTGATGCGGTGGATGGCTGTGCCGCTCTCGGGACCAATGTAGAGTACTTTCATCGTCCTCGCCTCGCGCCAGGAAAACTGCCTGCGACCCCGCGCCTTGGGCTCATGCCACGGGCTTCCGTCATCCGCGCCCCGCCGCCGCGCCGGCGAGACGCAGGACTTCCCCGCTCGCCTCGAGCAGATCACGGAAGACGCCGTAGCCTTTGGCCTTCGCCTTTGCCGCGTCCTTCGCGCCATGGCCGGTCGTCACCAGAAGTCCGGTCCCCCCGACGGCCGTCGCGAGTTCGACGTCGGAGAGCTTGTCGCCGATCACGAAGGAGCGCGACGGGTCGAGGCCGAGGTCACGCGCGGCCTCCTCGACCATGCCCGGCCGGGGCTTGCGGCAGGCGCAGTCGTCGTCGGGGCCGTGCGGGCAGCGGTACCAGCCGGCGATCGCGACGCCGGCCGCCGTGAGAAGCTCCCTGACCCTCGCCTCGACGGCGTCGGCCTGCGCGAAGGAAATATGGCCGCGCCCGATGCCCGACTGGTTCGACACGATGACGAAGGGAAAGCCGAGACGCTCCATCGCCTTGAGCGCGGCGACGGCGCCCGGCAGCAGCTCGACCTCGTCGGGATTCGACGGATAATGCCGCTCGACGATGACAGTCCCGTCGCGGTCGAGGAAAATGGCTGGCTGGGACATCAGGGCTCCGCGGCGGATGATCTGGCGGGCGGGATCGGGGGCTCGGGCCGCGTCATGCGGGCGGCAGCGCGGGCAGCGCGGCGCGCGTTTCGCGGGCCATGTCCTCGACCTTGATCCTGTCGACGCCCTCGACGCGGTGAATGATTCTGTGGCCCTCGCCCCAGGGGTGCCATTTGCGCGGATGGTTGAGGCTGCCGAACGGCGAAACGCAGGCGACCCCCCCGGCCGCGGCAAGATGCATCGGCCCCGAATCATGCCCGACGAACAGGCGCGCGCGGCGTAGCGCGGCGGCGCTTTCGCGCGGCGCGAGCTTGCCGCAGGCGTTGACCACGACGCCCGGCCAGCCCGCGGCCACGGCGTCGGCCTCGGCCGACTCGTCGCCCGCGCCAAGGAACAGCAGGCCATAGCCGCCATGCGTCGGCGCGAGATCGGCGAGGAGCTTGCGCCAGTTGTCGTCGCCCCAGTGTTTTTCGACCACCTTGCCGCCCATGTTGATCGCGACGAAGGGCGCGCCGGCGAAGGGTTCGAGCGCTTTTTCTCCGGCTTCGATCTCGTCCGGCGTGAGGCGCAGGTCCCAGTTGCGGCGGTCGTCGAGGTCGATCGGGCCGAGCGCGCGCAGCGACCGCGCGAGGCGCACGCATTCCATTTCGCGCAGGCCGGCGGCGTCATAGGTCACGGTCTGCACGTCGTTCGAGAGCGGCGCGCCGATGATCCGCTTCAGGCCGCTGAACCGGAAGAACGCCATGTCGCGCAGCACCTGCCAGCGGTTCATGCGCGGAGTGAGATAGATGATCGCGTCGGCCTTGAGCGCCCGCAACTGCTTTGACAGCCGCCAGATCTCGCTGAAGGAGCGCAGCCGGATCGGATAGGCGATGATGCTGTCGATCAGCCCCGACCCGCCAAGGATGAGCTCGATCGACGCGGCCTTCGACGACACCGGAACATTGGTCAGGACGACCTTCTCGGCGTCGGGAAAGCTTTTCGCAAGCTTGTGGAAGCAGGGCAGCGCGACCACCGTGTCGCCGAGGCTGCCCAGCCGGAAGATCAGGATCCGGCGCGGCTTCGCCGGAGCGAGCGCCGCGTCTTTTCCGCCCGGCCGTTCGGCGGGGTCGGCGCGGCCGTCGGCGAGTCGCCCCGACGCGGCCATATCGTTCAAGGCTTCGACCTGCTCGGCCATGATGCGCTAGCCCCTGCTGTCCATTTGCGGCCTTCGCCCGACGCGGCCCCGCCCTCGGCTGGCCCGGCGCTCCGGGCCTCGCCCTGAACGGCCCCGCGCGCTTCGCCGCGATCTTCAAGCAACTGGCGTTCCAGCGCGCCGGACCTGGCGCTCCGCCATGCGAACGCCGATTCCCGGCTCACCGATAGGGATCAGGCTGCGTCAGATAGTTCAGCACATAATCGGCGACGCCTTCTTCAAGCGTGTGAAACTTCACGTCGCATCCGGCGTCGCGCAGCTTCTCCATCTGGGCTTGGGTGAAATACTGGTAGCGGTCGCGGATCGCAATCGGCATGTCGACATAGCGCACGTCGACGTTCTTGCCGAGGGCCCCGCCGATGGCCAGCGTCAGATCGAGGAAGGAACGGGCCTTGCCCGTGCCGAGATTGAACAGCCCCGACACGTCGGGGTGGTCGAACAGCCACATCATCACCGCCACGCAATCGGCGACATAGACGAAGTCGCGCAGCTGCTGGCCGTCCTGATAGTCGTCGCGGTGCGACTTGAAGAGCGAGATGGTTTCGCCGGCCGCCACCGCCGCCGTGTTCTTGGCGACAAGGCTCTGCATGTCGCCCTTGTGCGCTTCGTTCGGGCCGTAGACGTTGAAGAATTTCATGCCCGCCCATTGCGGCGGGGCGACGCCTGCGGCGGCGCGGTCGAGCGCCCAGCGATCGAAGGCGTGCTTCGACCAGCCGTAGAGGTTGAGCGGGCGCAGCTGCGCCAGCGCCTTCTGCGAGCTGTCGTCTGAGAAGCCGGCCGAGCCGTCGCCGTAGGTCGCGGCGGAGGACGCGTAGATCAGGGGCGTGCGGCGCGCCGCGCACCAGTTCCACAGGCTCGCCGACAGCTGGATGTTGGTGCGCAGAATCTCGTCGCCGTCAGACGCCGTGGTCGAGGAGATCGCGCCCATGTGGAAGACCGCGTCGGCGCGCGGCGCGTCCTTGAGGAAGGCGTCGATCCGGTCGGGCGTGATGATGTCGTGGAAGCGGCGCTTGGCGATGTTGCGCCATTTGGAGTCGCAGCCGAGGGAATCGAGGATGACGATGTCCGAGCGGCCGCGGTCGTTGAGCGCGGCGACGATGTTCGAGCCGATGAAGCCGGTTCCCCCAGTCACGAAAATCATGAGCCGCTGGTCCTCGAGAAAGACGCGCCCGGACGGGCGGAGGATGAAAGTCCGGCGCCGGCGGCGGCCGGCGTGGGAGCGCCGCCGTAAAATGGCCGGCGTCTCCAGTCTTGCGCGCTACTTGTGCTGGAAAAACGCGCGAAGTTCAACGCCCATCGTCCTATGACGACGCAAGAATCGACGGTCGGCAAAATATGTTCCGGCGTCGGCGAAGATCGGCCTGCGGCGCGTCAAAGCTAGACTTTAAAGCGACGGCCGCCGTCGTCCGCGCTTCAACGGACGATTTCGGGTTTGCTGCGACGCGGCGTTTGGCCGCACAACCTATACTACTCATCTTCGTGGCGCGTCAGGGCTGGCTGAGCAGCTCCTCGACGATCGCGCCGATCGCCTCGCGGGAGCGCGCCGCCCGGCTCCGCTCGGACGAAACAATGGCGCGCAGCTCGTTGAAGGTCTCGTTCAGGTCGCGGTTGACGAGCACATAATCATATTGCGTCCAGCGGCTGATTTCGTTGCGGGCGTTCTCGAGCCGGCGCGCGATCACGTCCGGCGGGTCCTCGGCGCGGCGCTCGAGCCGCGCGCGCAGTTCGCGCATCGACGGCGGCAGGATGAAGATGGTCACGACGTCCGCGCCGGCCTTCTGGCGCACCTGCTGGGCGCCCTGATAGTCGATGTCGAACAGGACGTCGCGGCCGTCGGCCAACACCTTTTCGACCGGCTCGCGCGGCGTGCCGTAGCAATTGCCATGGACTTCGGCCCATTCGAGCAGATCGCCCGAATCGCGCATCGCCTCGAACTGGCGGCGCGTGACGAAACTGTAGTGGATGCCGTCGACCTCGCTCGAACGCCGCGGCCGCGTCGTGACCGAGATCGACAGGGTCAGGTCGAGCGCCTTGGTCTGCAGCAGCATGCGGGTCAGCGTCGTCTTGCCGGCGCCCGAGGGAGACGACAGGATCAGCATGAAGCCGCGCCGGCGCGGCCCGCGGCCCTGCGCCGCGGCGGCGTCGCTCATGACGCCTCCCCTTTCGATCTCCGCGGCGGCGCCGCTCGCTGCGAGGCTATTCGACATTCTGGACCTGTTCCCGGAACTGTTCGATCTCGATGCGCAGCTCCATGCCGATCGCCGTCAGCTCGACGTCGTTGGACTTGGCGCACAGCGTGTTCGCCTCGCGCGCGAGCTCCTGCGCCAGAAAATCGAGCCGCCGGCGGCGCGACAACCGACACGTCCCGAGCAAGGCCATTTTCCGCAGCGCGGCCAGGGCTTTTGTCGATGCTCAAGCAGCCCCGGCCGAGCTTCGAAGGGGGAATCCGCCCCTCGCGCGACGGGCGGCGATAGGCGGCGTCGATCAGGCGAAGGCTTCGGACGTTCAGCCCCATGTTCAACATCTTCGTCAAAAGCGCTTCGTTGAATCCCCGTTCTCCAGCACCCTGCGACGGCCGGCCGCGGCGATCGCCGCGATTCGTTCAGGCTCCTTGAGCAGTTCAAGACAACGGTCGGCGCATTCGTCGGCGTCGTCGAAGAAGACGGCCTCCTCGCCATCGACGTACATGTCGAGGTGGTCCGCTCGTGCGCTCGGCGCAGAACAGCGTTCCGATGGCCGGAATTTCGAGGCTGCGGGTCGTATGGAGAGGTCTTCATTTCCCTTGGACAGGAGGCCGATCGCGATCTGGGCGCCGCGAATGGCCTTGACGTAGTCGAGACCCTCGAGATTGCCCAGCCGGACATTCGGGCTCAGCGTTATATTCCGGCGCCTTGTTCCAGCGCGGGCCATAAATGACGCAACGGCACGCCGCGCTCCACGAGCCGCTGCATGAAGGGCCCGCGCTCCGGCATCCAGGTGCCGACGAAGACGACCTCCGCGTCGTAGCGGGCATGGTCTTCGGCCGAAAGCTCGATCGGCCGGTGGACCGCCTCGTCGGCGGCGAAACGCACTTCAAGGACGCGCCGCGCGCCGGCCCTTCTTCGCCGGGGCGACGCTCGAGCCGCGCGGCGTCACGGCGAGGTCGTAGTCGGGCAGCGCCTTCAGGAAGAGGCGCCATTTGCGCATGTCCTGCGCGACGTAAGGGTTGTCCTGGTTGTAGTTGACGACCACGTTCGAGATCGTCTTGAAACGGCGCACGCAGGAGGGGTCGACAAGTTCGCCATGGTCGACGAAGACGACGTCGAAGGTCTCGTCGCCGATCTGCCGGAACATCCAGTTCTCGACGAATTTGCCCAGGCCCAGCGCGCCGGTGCGCACGACCCAGGCGTCGGTGATCCCGCTCGGGAATGACCGGCAGCGCGTCGACGGGAATCCAGGCGTCGAGAGACCGGACCTCATGCCCGAGGCGGCGGAAGGCGTTGATCCGCTGGATGGCCGTGCCGGTCTCTGGGCCAATGTAAAGTATCTTCATCGTCCTCGCCTCGAGCCAGGAAAACCGTCCCCGGGCCCCGCCTTTCGCGGCGGGCCCCCGGCCGTCACCCGCGCAGCAAGGCCGACGCGCCGGCGAGGCGGAGGACTCCCCGCCTCGCCTCGAGCAGATCGCGGCATACATCGCAGCCTTTCGCCCTCGCCTTTCCGGCCTCGGCCGCCCCATGGCCGGTCGTGACGAGCAGGCCGGTCGCGCCGACGGCGGCCGCGAGCTCGACGTCCGAAAGTTTGTCCCCGATCACGAAAGACCGGGACGGGTCGATGTCGAGATCGCGCGCCGCGTCGTCGACCATGCCGGGAAGCGGCTTGCGGCAGGCGCAGTCGTCGTCGGGGCCATGCGGGCAGCGGTACCAGCCGGCGATCGAGACGCCTTCGGCCTCGAGCAGCTCCTTGACCCTCGCCTTCGACGGCGTCGGCCTGCGCGAAGGAAATATAGCCGCGCCCGATGCCCGACTGGTTCGACACGACGACGAAGGGAAAGCCGAGACGCTCCATCGCCTTGAGCCCGTCGACCGCGCCGGGCAGAAGCTCGACGTCGTCCGGGTTCGAAGGATAGTGCCGGTCGACGATGACAGTCCCGTCGCGGTCGAGGAAAATGGCTGGCTGGGACATCAAACCTCCGCGGCGGATGATCTGGCGGGCGGCGTCATGGGCGTCAAGCCGCGTCCGGACGGCGGGCGGGGCAGCGCGGCGCGGATTTCGCGGGCCATGTCCTCGACCTTGATCCTGTCGACGCCCTCGACGCGATGAATGATTCTGTGGCCCTCGCCCCAGGGGTGCCATTTGCGCGGCCGGTTGAGGCTGCCGAACGGCGAAACGCAGATCACGCCGCCGGCGGCGGCAAGATGCATGGGCCCCGAATCATGGCCGACGAACAGGCGCGCGCGGCGCAGGGCGGCCGCGCTTTCGCGCGGCGCGAGCGCGCCGCAGGCGTTGACCACGACGCCCGGCCAGCCCGCGGCCACGGCGTCGGCCTTCCGACTCGTCGCCTGCGCCGAGGAACAGCAGGCCGTAGCCGCCATGCGTCGGCGCGAGATCGGCGAGGAGCTTGCGCCAGTTGTCGTCGCCCCAGTGTTTTTCGACCACCTTGCCGCCCATGTTGATCGCGACGAAGGGCGCGCCGGCGAAGGGTTCGAGCGCTTTTTCTCCGGCTTCGATCTCGTCCGGCGAGAGGCGCAGGTCCCAGTTGCGGCGGTCGTCGAGGTCGATCGGGCCGAGCGCGCGCAGCGACCGCGCGAGACGCACGCATTCCATTTCGCGCAGGCCCGAGGCGTCATAGGTCACGGTCTGGACGTCGCGCGAGCGGCGCGCCGATGATCCGCTTCAGGCCGCTGAACCAGAAGAACGCCATGTCGCGCAGCACCTGCCAGCGGTTCGCGCGCGGCGTCAGATAGATGATGGCGTCGGCCTTGAGCGCGCGCAACTGCTTTGACAGCCGCCAGATCTCGCTGAAGGAGCGCAGCCGGATCGGATAGGCGATGATGTCGATCAGGCCGGACCCGCCCAGGATGAGCTCGATCGACGCGGCCTTCGACGACACCGGAACATTGGTCAGGACGACCTTCTCGGCGTCGGGAAAGCTTTTCTGCAAGCTTGTGGAAGCAGGGCAGAGCGACCACCGTGTCGCCGAGGCTGCCCAGCCGGAAGATCAGGATCCGGCGCGGCTTCGCCGGAGCGAGCGCCGCGTCTTTTCCGCCCGGCCGTTCGGCGGGGTCGGCGCGGCCGTCGGCGAGTCGCCCTGACGCGGCCATATCGTTCAAGGCTTCGACCTGCTCGGCCATGATGCGCTAGCCCCTGCTGTCCATTTGCGGCCTTCGCCCGACGCGCCCCGCCCTGACGGCCCTGCGCTCCGGGCCTCGCCCTGAACGGCCCCGCGCGCTTCGCCGCGGCCGTCTAGCAACTGGCGTTCCAGCGCGGGAGCCGCAAAGCCCCACGCCATGCGAACGCCGACTTCCCGGCTCACCGATAGGGATCAGGCTGCGTCAGATAGTTCAGCACATAATCGGCGACGCCTTCTTCAAGCGTGTGAAACTTCACGTCGCATCCGGCGTCGCGCAGCTTCTCCATGTCGGCTTGGGTGAAATATTGGTAGCGGTCGCGGATGGCGATCGGCATGTCGACATAGCGCACGTCGACGTTCTTGCCGAGGGCCCCGCCGATGGCCAGCGTCAGATCGAGGAAGGAACGGGCCTTGCCCGTGCCGAGGTTGAACAGGCCGGACACGTTCGGGTGGTCGAACAGCCACATCATCACCGCCACGCAATCGGCGACATAGACGAAATCGCGCAGCTGCTGGCCGTCTGATAGTCGTCGCGGTGCGACTTGAAGAGCGAGATGGTTTCGCCGGCCGCCACCGCCGCCGTGTTCTTGGCGACGAACTTGCATGTCGCCCTTGTGCGCTTCGTTCGGGCCGTAGACGTTGAAGAATTTCATGCCCGCCCATTGCGGCGGGGCGACGCCTGCGGCGGCGCGGTCGAGCGCCCAGCGATCGAAGGCGTGCTTCGACCAGCCGTAGAGGTTGAGCGGACGCAGCCGCGCCAGCGCCTTCTGCGAGCTGTCGTCGAGAAGCCGGCCGAGCCGTCGCCGTAGGTCGCGGCGGAGGACGCGTAGATGAAGGGCGCGGCGGCGCGCCGCGCACCAGTTCCACAGGCTCGCGGACAGCTGGATGTTGGTGCGCAGAATCTCGTCGCCGTCAGACGCCGTGGTCGAGGAGATCGCGCCCATGTGGAAGACCGCGTCGGCGCGCGGCGCGTCCTTGAAGGCGTCGATCCGGTCGGGCGTGATGATGTCGTGGAAGCGGCGCTTGGCGATGTTGCGCCATTTGGAGTCGCAGCCGAGGAATCGAGGATGACGATGTCCGAGCGGCCGCGGTCGTTGAGCGCGGCGACGATGTTCGAGCCGATGAAGCCGGTTCCCCCAGTCACGAAAATCATGAGCCGCTGGTCCTCGAGAAAGACGCGCCCGGACGGGCGGAGGATGAAAGTCTGACGGCCGGCGGCGGCGGCCGGCGTGGAGCAATGCCGTAAAACGGCGGCGTCTCCAGTCTTGCGCGCTACTTGTGCTGGAAAAACGCGCGAAGTTCAACGCCCATCGTCCTATGACGACGCAAGAATCGACGGTTGGCAAAAATATGTTCAGGCGTCGGCGAAGATCGACCTGCGGCGCGCGAAAGGTAGACTTTAAAGCGATGGCCGCCGTCGGACGCGCCTTCAACGGACGATTTGGGGTTTGCTGCGACGCGGCGTTTGGCCGCACAACCTATACTACTCATCTTCGTGGCGCGTCAGGGCTGGCTGAGCAGCTCCTCGACGATCGCGCCGATCGCCTCCGCGACCGCGCCGCCCGGCTCCCGCTCGGACGAAACAATGGCGCGCAGCTCGTTGAAGGTCTCGTTCAGGTCGCGGTTGACGAGCACATAATCATATTGCGTCCAGCGGCTGATTTCGTTGCGGGCGTTCTCGAGCCGGCGCGCGATCACGTCCGGCGGGTCCTCGGCGCGGCGTTCGCGCGCGCGCGCGCAGCTCGCGCATCGACGGCGGCAGGATGAAGATGGTCACGACGTCCGCGCCGGCCTTCTGGCGCACCTGCTGCGCGCCCTGATAGTCGATGTCGAACAGGACGTCGCGGCCGTCGGCCAACACTTTTTTCGACCGGCTCGCGCGGCGTGCCGCAGCAATTGCCGTGGACTTCGGCCCATTCGAGCAGATCGCCCGAATCGCGCATCGCCTCGAACTGGCGGCGCGTGACGAAACTGTAGTGGATGCCGTCGACCTCGCTCGAACGCCGCGGCCGCGTCGTGACCGAGATCGACAGGGTCAGGTCGAGCGCCTTGGTCTGCAGCAGCATGCGGGTCAGCGTCGTCTTGCCCGCGCTCGAGGAGACGACAGGATCAGCATGAAGCCGCGCCGGCTCGGACGCCCGCGGCCCGCGGCCGCGGCGGCGTCGCTCATGACGTCTCCCCTTTCGATCTCGGCGGCGCCGTTCGCGGCGAGGCTATTCGACATTCTGGACCTGTTCCCGGAACTGTTCGATCTCGATGCGCAGCTCCATGCCGATCGCCGTCAGCTCGACGTCGTTGGACTTTGGCGCACAGCGTGTTCGCCTCGCGCGCGAGCTCCTGCGCCAGAAAATCGAGCCGCCGGCCCGCCGGCCCGCCGGCGGCGAGCAGCGCCGCGGCCGCGGCGCGATGCGCCGCGAGCCGGTCGAGCTCCTCACGCACGTCGGCCTTGCCGGCGAGCAGCATCGCCTCCTGATGCAGCCGGGCGGAGTCGAGGCCCCTGCCCTCGCCGAGCGCCGCGATCGCCTGATCGAGCCGCGCCATGACCGCCTCGGGCCGGCGGCCCGGGCAGGCGTCGGCGCGGGCCGTCAGCTCCGCGACGCGGGCGAGGCGCAGCTCCAGCGCCGCGCCGATCGCCTGACCCTCGGCCTCGCGCATGGCGACGAGCGCGTCGAGCGCAGCGCCAAGCCCCTTGAGCGCCGCGGCGCGGGCGGCCTCAAGCTCCGTCTCGGTTTCGGCGGCGTCGACGGTCTCGACCACGCCGCGCAGCGCGAGCAGGCCGTCGAGCCGCGCCGGGGCGACGCCCGCCGGCAGGCTCACGCCCTCGAGCGCGGCGAGCAGCGTGTTCAAAAGCTCCAGATTGACGCGCAGTTCGGGCGCGGCGGTCTCGCGGCGCGCCTGGCAGGTGGCGTAGACGGCGCCGCGCGCGAGCCGTGCGGACAGCAGCCTGCGCGCTTCGGGCTCCATGGCGTCAAAGCCCGGCGGCAGGCGCAGCCGCAGGTCGAGCCCCTTGGCGTTGACGCTCTTGATCTCCCACGACCAGCCATAGGGGCCGGCGTTTCCCGCGGTCCGGGCGAAACCGGTCATGCTGGCGATGGTCATGGGCGGCCGGGGCTTTCGGATCGGGGCTTCGCGCCGCCGTTTCATAGTGCGGGCCGGCTGGCGGCTCAAGCGAAAGAGCGCGACGGCGCGCGCCCGCCGCGCTCACTTTGGAAAATCGAGCCCCATTTCGCGGTAGCGCTCGGGATCGTCGGCCCAGTTCTCGCGCACCTTCACGAACAAAAAGAGATGCGCCTTCTGTTCGATCGCCTCCATGATCTCCTTGCGCGCGGCGGCGCCGATCGCCTTGATCGTGCGTCCGCCCTCGCCGAGCACGATCTTCTTGTGGCCGTCACGCGTGACGAAGATGGTCTGCTCGATGCGGACGGAACCGTCAGGCAGGTCCTTCCAGCTCTCGGTCTCGACCGTCGACTGGTAGGGCAGTTCGTCGTGCAGGCGCTCGAAAATCTTTTCGCGCGTGATCTCGGCGGCGAGCGAACGCAGCGGCGCGTCGGAGATCTGGTCCTCGGGATAGAGCCAGGGCCCCGCCGGCATGAGCGCGGCGAGCGTCTTCTTCATGGTTTCGACGCCATGGCCGCGCAGCGCCGAGATCATGAACACATGATCGAAGCGGAAACGCGCGTCGAAAGCGGCGGCGAGTTCGAGCAGCCTTGGATGCTCGACCGTGTCGATCTTGTTCAGGACGAGAATTTTCGGGCCGCGCAGCTCGGCGAGCCGGGCGAGCACCGCCTCAGCCTCTTCATTGAGGCCCTTGCGCGCGTCGACGAGCAGCGCGACCGCGTCGGCGTCGCCCGCCCCGCCCCAGGCCGAGGCGACCATGGCGCGGTCGAGCCTGCGCTTTGGCGAAAAGATTCCCGGCGTGTCGACGAAGATGATCTGGCTCGCGCCTTCGAGAACCACGCCGCGCACCTGCGCCCGCGTCGTCTGCGCCTTGCGCGAGACGATCGACACCTTGACGCCGACGAGCTCGTTGATCAGCGTCGACTTGCCGGCGTTGGGCGCGCCGATCAGCGCGACAAATCCGCAGCGCCTCGGGGTTTCGTCCTGCGTGTCGCGCTCGCTCATGCGTCGCCCTTTCCAAAGCCCGGGACGACGATGTTTTCGCGCGCGAGGAAGGCGGCGGCGGCCGCCTGCTCGGCGAGGCGCTTGGCGAGCCCCTTCGCCTCGGCGGCGCGAAACCCGTCGACCTCGACGCTGATGGTGAACTCCGGCGCATGGTCCGGGCCGACGCGGCCGGTTTCGCGATAGGCCGGCGGCGGCAGGCCGCGCGCCTGCGCCCATTCCTGCAAGGTGGTCTTGGGATCGCGCAGCGGCCGGCGCGGCGAGCGCATGCGCGGTTCGAACGCTCCAGCCACCACCTTTTGCGCGGCCGCGAAGCCGCCGTCGAGAAACACGGCGCCGATGATCGATTCGCAGACGTCGCCGAGGATGGCGCGGTTCAGCGAGGCGTTCTGCCTTTCGCTGTCGCCGAGGCGCACGAAGCGTTCGGCGCCCCAGTCCTGCGCGGCCTCGGCGCAGCTCTCCTTGCGAACGAGATCGGCGAGGCGGCGCGACAGCTCGCCTTCGTCGGCGTCGGGGAACGCGGCGAACAGCATGTCCGACACCACCACGCCAAGAACCCGGTCGCCCAGAAACTCGAGCCGCTGGTAACTGCCCTTTTTTCCCTGCGCGGCGCTGACATGGGTCAGCGCGTCCTCGATCAGGCGGCGGTCCGCGAAGCGATGCCCGATCCTGTCCTCGAGCGCGGCGAGCCCGTCCGGGCGCTCCGTCCGGGTCATGGCCGGTCCCGGAAAGTCATCGGCGGCTCACGAAGCGCATGGGCGATTGACGAAGGTCATGGAGCTCAGTTCACGAATTTCAGGATGCGGCTCCAGCGCACCGTCCAGGGCCATTCCCAGAACGCCCAGGCCGGCGCGCCCTTGCCGACGGAGAAGAAGATGACCTCGGCCCGGCCGACGAGATTGTCGAAGGGCACATAGCCGACCCCGCCCTGTTCGGGCGCGACGCGGCTGTCGGTGGAGTTGTCGCGATTGTCGCCCATCATGAAATAATGGTCGGGCGGCACGACGAACGCCTCGGTGTTGTCGTTGAAGCCCGTGTCGCCCTGGATTTCGATGATGGTGTGCGACACGCCGCCCGGCAGGGTTTCGCGATAGGTCGGAACTTCGGTCTCGCGGCCGTAGAAATCCTCGGTCGTCGCCTTGGCGATCGGCTCGCGCGGCACGATCGCGTCATTGATGTAGAGCCGGCCGTCCTTCATTTGAATCCTGTCGCCGGGCAGGCCGATCACGCGCTTGATGTAGTCGGTCGTGCCGTCGCGCGGCAGCTTGAACACGACCACGTCGCCGCGCTTGGGCGGCGTGGCGAAGATGCGGCCATGGAACAGGTCGGGGCTGAGCGGGAACGAGTGCCGCGAATAGCCGTAGGCGTATTTCGAGACGAAGAGATAATCGCCGATCAGCAGCGTCGGGATCATCGAGCCCGAAGGGATGTTGAAAGGCTGGAACAGAAAGGTGCGCACGACGAGCGCGATGAGCAGCGCCTGCAGCACGACCTTGATCGTCTCGCCGGCGCCGCCTTCGCGCGGCTTCGTTCCGGCCGCCGGAGTCGCTTCGATCTTGGCTTCTCTGTCCTTCAAACGCGCCGGCTCCGACATCAACTCCGCTCGCTCCAGCGCCGGGCCATCGCCGCGGCGCGCATCGTCGCTCCGCCGCCGGGCCTCCGGGACGGAGCGGGCTCATTACCATGCGCCGCGCGGCCGGTACAGGGCGCATGGCGCACCGCCGCGTGAAGGGCGCCGGCGGGCGGGCGTCAGACTTCGAAAACGTCCGGCGCGCGCAGGACGAAATCGGCGTCCTCGACGGCCTCGATGATCACCTGCGCCTGAGCCCAGGGAAATTCGTCGGTGAGCGAGAGATGCGCGAACGCCTTCATGCCCCGCGGCGTCATCGCTTCGAGCCGCAGCAGCGCGCCGCCGGTCAGGGCCAGCGTCGGGCGGCCCGACGGCAGGTTGACGACGCCCATGTCGCGCCAGGCGACGCCGGCCCGCATGCCGGTGCCAAGCGCCTTGGCGCAGGCCTCCTTGGCGGCGAAGCGCTTGGCGTAGGAGGCGGCCCGCCCCGCCCGCGCGTCGGACTTGCGGCGCTCGGTCTCGGTGAAGCAGCGCTCGCTGAAGCGCCGGCCGAAACGCGCGAGCGAATCCTCGATGCGGCGGATGTCGCACATGTCGACGCCGAAGCCGAGGATCATGCCCGCGCCCGTCCGGCCTGCATCGCCGCGCGCATTTTCGCGATCGCCGCCGGCAGGCCGACGAAGATCGCCTCGCTCACGAGAAAATGGCCGATGTTCAACTCCATGATCTGGGGCAGCGCCGAGATCGTCTCGGCGGTCTCGAAATCGAGGCCGTGGCCGGCGTGGCATTCGAGCCCGAGCTCTTCGGCGAGCCTCGCCGCGTCCCTCAGCCGCTCGAATTCATGACGCGCGCGTTCGGTCTCGCCATGGGCGCGCGCGTCGCACCAGGAGCCGGTGTGCAGCTCGACCACCGGCGCGCCGATGGAGTCGGCGGCCTCGACCGCCGTCCGGCCCGGCTCGATGAACAGGGAGACGCGCACCCCGGCGCGGCGCAGCTCGGCCGCCACGAGCTTCAGATGGTCATGCCCGTCATGGACGTTGAGGCCGCCCTCCGTGGTGCGCTCGCTGCGCCGCTCGGGCACGAGACAGCAGGCGTGGGGGCGCGTGTCGATCGCGATCGCGACCATCTCGTTGGTCGCCGCCATCTCGAAATTGAGCGGAACGGAAAGCTCGCGCTTGAGCCGCGCCATGTCCTCGTCGCGGATGTGGCGGCGGTCTTCGCGCAGATGCGCGGTGACGCCGTCGGCGCCGGCGGCGACGGCGACGAGCGCGGCGCGCAGCGGATCGGGATAGGAGGAGCCGCGCGCGTTACGCAGCGTGGCGACATGGTCGACATTGACGCCGAGGCGGGGAAGATGGCGCATGGGAGGGACTTCTTGCCTGTCGTGACGGCGCCCGCCGCCTGACGCGCTTTTCGCGCGTCGGCCGCGAGCTCTGGCGCGAGGAAGACGCGTTCACGCCGAAACAGGGGCGCGTTCGCGGTTCGGAGAGCGTTCACCGCGCTCTAGCATGATTTTCGCGCCGGCGGCGCCCTCACATGACCCTCAGGGCGAGCAGGACCGCCGCGACGACGAGGATGAGCAGGGTGGCGACCGCGCTCAGGCCGCGGCAACCATATTGCCGGAGCGAGTTCGCGGGCGCGGTCATGCCGAAGGGATGGGCGATCCGGGCGACGAGAAGCGGCGCGAGCAGAACATGGACGAGTCCCGGCGCCCCGCCCGAGGCTTCGTAAAGCAGCGCGAGGATCAGGATCAGCGGAACATATTCGATGAAATTGGCGTGCGCCCTGATGCGGACGCCGAGCGGCGCGCTGCCGCCGTCGCCATGCAGGGCCCCGAACCGGAAGCGCCCCGCCATGACCCAGGCCGAGAGGGCGGCGAAGACCAGCGCGAGGAGCGCCGCGTAGCCCGCGGCGACGGCCGGAAAGATCATGACGAGCCTTTCTTGAGGTTCAGCCGTTGGCGAGAGTCAGCCGTTCACGCGCTCGACCTTGTTGACCACGGGGCGGGCCCGCAGGCCGGAAAGGACGGCGTTGAGATGCTTGAGGTCGTTGACCTCAAGGTCGATGGTCATTTCGCGGAAGTCGGCCGAGAGCGGCCGGAACACGATGTTGTCGATGTTGGCGTCAAGGTCGCCGATGACGGTCGAGATCGAGCCGAGCGCGCCCGGCTCGTTGAGCGCGGTGATGACGATGCGCGCCGGAAAATATTCATGCGCGGCGTCCTCGACGTCCCAGCGCACGTCGAGCCAGCGCTCCGGCTCCTCGTCGAAGGCGGTCAGCGCCGGCGACTGGATCGGATAGATGGTGATGCCCTCTCCCGGCGTGAGGATGCCGACGATGCGGTCGCCCGGCACGGCGCCGCCGTTGGGCGCGAAGCGCACCGGCAGGTCGCCCTGAAGGCCGCGGATCGGGATCGAGCGCTGGTCCTGCGCCTCGCCGCCCTCGCCCGGAATGCGGAACACGAGCCCCGCCGCCTTCTTCATGCCGAACCAGCCGGCCTCGCCATGCGGGCGCGCGGCGGCGGCGGCCTTGCGCTCCTCCTTGAAGTCCGGGTAGACGGCCTTGACCACGTCGCCCGAAAACATCTCGCCGCGCCCCACCGCCGCCAGCACGTCCTCGACGCTCGACCGCGCGAGGCGCGCCAGCACGGCCTTGACCTTGTCTTCGGCGTAGGGCTTGCCGGCGCGCTCGAAAGCGCGGGCCACGATCTGGCGGCCGAGCCCGGCGTATTGCGCGCGCACGGCCTCACGCGTCGCGCGGCGGATCGCCGAGCGCGCCTTTCCAGTCACGACGAGCGACTCCCAAACGGCGGGCGGCGTCTGGCCCTCGGCGCGGGCGATTTCGACCTCGTCGCCGTTCTGCAGCTCGGAGACGAGCGGCGCGTGACGGCCGTTGATCTTGGCGCCGACCGCGCTGTCGCCGAGCTCGGTGTGGATGGCGTAGGCGAAATCGATGGCGTTGGCGCCGCGCGGCAGGGCGATCAGCCGCCCCTTGGGCGTGAAGCAGAACACCTGGTCATGGAACAGCTCGAGCTTGGTGTGCTCCAGGAACTCTTCCGGCGTGTCGCCTTCGGCCAGCATTTCGATGGTGCGGCGCAGCCATTGATAGGCGCGGCTTTCGGAGGAAAGCGCCTGGCGGTCGGCGACGCGGCCGTCCTTGTAAAGGGCGTGCGCGGCGATGCCGTTGCGGGCGATGTCCTGCATCTCCTCGGTGCGGATCTGCAGCTCGACGCGCTGGCGCCCGGGTCCCACGACGGTCGTATGGATCGACTGATAGTCGTTCGGCTTCGGCGTCGAGACATAATCCTTGAAACGCCCGGGAACCACGGCCCAGCGCGTGTGGACGGCGCCCAGCACCCGGTAGCAGTCCTCGACCGTCCCGACGACGACGCGAAAGCCGAAGATGTCGGAAAGCTGCTCGAAGGCGATCGATTTGCGCTCCATCTTGCGCCAGACCGAATAGGGCTGTTTTTCGCGCCCGGCGACCTTGCCATTGAGCCCATGCCTGGCGAGCTCGTCGACGAACTCCTTCTCGATGGTGGCGATGGCCTTGCCGTTCTTGCGCCGGAATTCGGCGAGCCGCGCCTCGATCATGGCGTAGGCTTCGGGCATGAGATGGCGAAAGGCGAGGTCCTCGAGTTCGTCGCGCATGCCCTGCATGCCCATGCGGCCGGCGAGCGGGGCGTAGATCTCGAGCGTCTCCTCGGCGATGCGGGCGCGCTTCTCGGGCGGCACGAAATGCAGCGTGCGCATGTTGTGCAGCCGGTCGGCGAGCTTGACCAGCAGCACGCGCACGTCCTCGGCCACCGCAAGCAGCAGCTTGCGGAAATTCTCGGCGTGGGCCGCCTTCTTGGAGACGAGATCGAGCTTCTTGAGCTTGGTGAGGCCGTCGACGAGGCGGCCGATGTCCGGCCCGAACAGACGGTCGATCTCCTCGCGCGTCGAATCGGTGTCCTCGATCGTGTCATGCAGCACGGCGGCGACGATGGTCGCGTCGTCGAGCTTCATGTCGGTGAGGATCGCCGCGACTTCGAGCGGATGCGAGAAATACGGATCGCCGGAGGCGCGCTTCTGCGCGCCATGCGCCTTCATGGCGTAGACATAGGCGCGGTTGAGCAGGACTTCGTCGGCTTGCGGATTGTAGCGCCGCACCCGGTCGACGAGCTCATATTGCCGCATCATGGACTGTGTCGATCCGCTCCCGCGCCGGGCCTGCGCGCGCCGCCCTGTTTGCGACGTCGATCATAGCGCAAAACGGCCGCGGGGCGACAAGCGTCGTCCCGCGGCGCAAAAGAAGAATCCTCGGAACGTCTCAGTCGGCCTCGTCGTCGGTTTCGGCCGGGGGCACGAGGCCTTCGAGCCCGCGCAGCAGGTCTTCCTCGGTCATGCGGTCGAACTGGATGTCGCCGATGGCGTCGGGGTCCTGGGCCGCCGGCGACAGCGCCGGCACGACCTCGGCCTCGGGCTCGTCGACCTCGACGTGCTTCTGCAGCGACTGGATGAGGTCTTCCTTGAGGTCGTCGGGCGTCAGGGTCTCGTCGGCGATCTCGCGCAGGGCGACGACCGGATTCTTGTCGTTGTCGCGGTCGATGGTGATCGGCTGGCCGGCCGCGATGGTGCGGGCGCGATGGCTCGCGAGAAGGACGAGATCGAAGCGGTTTTCGACCTTGTCGACGCAATCTTCAACGGTGACGCGGGCCATGCAGGCTTCGCTCCTGTGATGGAACCTAAATCGGGGATTGCAATTGAATTAGCGTGTAACCGGCCGCGGACGCAAGCCAAATGCGCGTCGCAGCGGCGCGCCGACGGGCGCGCGAGGGGCTTTGGGCCGCCGACGCGAGGCCGTCCGGAAAATGAAATAGTGACCGCCGTCTAGATTCCAACAAGATCATGAGGCATCATCCGGCTGACTGAAAGGTCGCCGTCAGACAATGCGAAAGGCGTAAAGGCTTCACGCCGGAGCGGGCCGCGAATTTTTCTCGTGATCCCTTGGTCTGGATCAAGGCGCAGCTCAAGATTTCGCAAAGGACGCGGGCGCGTTCACAATTTTGCAACATTTTGTGAGAAGCATTCCCACAACGTGATTGTTGCTCTAAGCGGGGCGTTCGTTCTGCCGTCAGGATCTCATGGGCGCGGATTGAACAGTCATTGTGACGGATACATACTCTTGAAGAGTGCTAAGCATATGGCGGACCAGGAGCGCATCGCGCTTTTCATCGACGGCGCAAATCTTTACGCGACAGCCAAGTCGCTGGGCTTTGACGTCGACTACAAGCGACTTCTGAAAGAATTCCAGAGCCGCGGCAAACTCATACGGGCCTTCTACTACACCGCCCTGGTAGAAGATCAGGAGTATTCGTCGATCAGACCGCTGGTCGACTGGCTCGATTACAACGGCTATTCCGTCGTCACCAAGCCGACCAAAGAGTTCGTCGATTCGCTCGGCCGCCGCAAGGTCAAGGGCAACATGGACATCGAGCTCGCAGTCGACGCGATGGAGATGGCCGAGCATCTCGACCACATGGTCCTGTTCTCGGGCGACGGCGACTTCCGCTCCCTCGTCGAGGCGGTCCAGCGCAAGGGCGTCCGCGTCTCGGTGGTCTCCACCAACGCCACCCAGCCGGCCATGGTCGCCGACGAGCTGCGCCGTCAGGCCGACGAATTCATCGACATCGTCCATCTCGCCTCGAAAATCGGGCGCGAGGCTGGCGAGCGCCCGGAGCGGCCCCATCGCGTCGACCGGCGCGTCGCGGCCACGGCGCCGTCCCACTACGATCCGGAGCTTGCGGACGACTGACGTCCGCATCGCTTCGCCGGCGGGCCGGCGCGGCCCGTCCCGGATCAACCCGTCCCTCCCGCCACGGCGCTTTTCTTGTCCCGCCTGACGAACCGCGCCGCGGCCGCGGCGGAGCCTCCCCGCGACTGCCCGCTCTGCCCGCGTCTCGTCGAGCTGCGGTCGTCGCTGCGCGAGACGGAGCCCAGCTGGAGCAATGCGCCGGTCGAGACCTTCGGCGCGCCTGACGCGCGCCTGCTCGTTCTTGGCCTTGCGCCGGGCTTGCGCGGCGCGAACCGCACCGGGCGCCCCTTTACGGGAGATTACGCGGGCGAGCTTCTCTATGAGACGCTGATCGCCCATGGCTTCGCCGCCGGACTCTACAGGGCGAGCCCCGACGACGGGCTGGCGCTGAAGGACTGCGCCGTGACCAACGCCGTGCGCTGCGTGCCGCCGCAAAACAAGCCGACCACGGCCGAGATCGCCGCCTGCCGTCCGTTTCTCGTCGCCGTTCTTGAAACCATGCCGCGCCTTGAGGCCGTCGTCGCGCTCGGGCGCATCGCGCACGACCAGCTTCTGCGCGCGCTTGGCGAAAAGCTGTCCGCCCGCCCCTTCGGCCATGGCGCGCGCCACGCGCTGCGCCGGCCCGACGGCGCGCCGCTCGCGCTTTTCGACAGCTATCACTGCTCGCGCTACAACGCCAACACGGGCGTGCTGACGCCCGCGATGTTTCACGCCGTGTTCGCGGCGGCGCGCCGCGCGCTCGACGAGGCCGCCGCTCAGGCGTCCTGAAGCGCCGGCGTCCTCGGTTCGGCCGGGGCGCCGTCCCAGCGCGAGCTTGGCGGCAGCTGCTCGCCCTTCATGACCAGGGTCAGCGGGCCGAGCCGCGCATATTCGCCGACCTCCGTGTCGTAAAGGACGGTCGAGCCCGCCCCCACGGTCACGCCGCGATCGACCTGAACGCGCCCGACCTTCATCACGCGGTCTTCGTAAAGATGCGTCTGCAGCGCCGACAGGGCGTTGAGCGCGCAGAAATCCTTCACTTCGACGCAGTCGAATTCGGTGATGTCGGTCATGTCCATATAGACGCCGGCGCCGAATTTCGAGCCGAACAGCCGCATCATCCAGGGCAGGAACGGCGTGCCGCGCAGATGGTCGAGCAGCACCTTGCCGGCCATGCCCCAGTAGATCACCGCGACGGCCTCGGTGCGCAGCGCCCACCATGACCACATCGGCTTCACCTGCGGCTCATAGCGCCCCATGGTGATCCATTTCAGCGCGATGACGACGAAGGACAGCGCGAAGCAGATGACGACGCAGGCGATGACGAACTGAATCGCGAAGTCGCCATAGCGCTGCTCGAACAGGCTCGGACTGAACCATTCGATGGCCCAGGTGCCGAAGGTGATGAACAGCATCGTCGGCAGCGAGACGGTCGCCGCCTCGAAGCAGGCGCGCATGATCTTCTTCCAGCGCGGCGCCTCATAGGTCCAGTTGGCGCCGCCGGCGTCGAAGCGCTGGCGCACCGGCAGCTTGATCGGCGGCGAGCCGAACCAGGTCCCGCCCTCCTCCATCAGCTCGTTCGCCGGCGGCTTCGACTTGATGCCGATCAGCGCGTCGGCCGGCACGTCGGCGCCCGTCGGCACCACGGCGCTGTTGCCGACGAAGACGCGCGGGCCGGTCTTCACGCGGCGCAGGATCATCCAGCCGCGATGCACTTCCTCGTCGCCGAACACCACTTCATCGGCGATGAAGTTCTTCTCGCCGATCTCGACGAGGTCGTAGCGGCCCGAAAGATTGGTCGAAATTTCGGCGTCCTTGCCGATCTTCGCGCCCATCAGCCGGTACCAGCCGCGCATGTAGACGGTGGCGTAAAGCGAGGACAGCGTCTCGAGCGTGACCTCGGTCGCGAGCGTCACGGTCCATTTGCGCAGATAGAACCAGGAATGGATCGAATAGGTGCCCTCGCGCACGCGCGGCAGGATGATCCAGCGGCAGACAGCGATGAAGCCGACCGTGACCATGACCATGACGAAGGCCGTCGGCCAGGCCATGATCGGGATCATGGCCATGTAATGCATCCGGTCGATCGCCGCCGAGCCGATGATCTCGTCGATCCGGTCGAACACCCAGAACGCCGGGAAGATCGGCATGAGGCCGAGCGGCGGCACGGCGAGCAGCATGGCGAGATAGACCGCGCCCCTGGCGAAGCGCCGCGCCGGCGCGGCGCGGGCCGGCTCGGCGAGCTCGGCGCGGTCGACCATGCCGGTCTTGCGGCCGGGCGAGCCGTCCCAAATCTCATAATCGCCGACGCGGGCGCCGGGCGCGAGCGCGGTCAGGTCGGCAAGCTCGGCGGCGCGCCCGATCACGACGTCGTCCTCGATCACGCAGGACGAGCCGACATAGGCCTCGGGCCCGATGTCGATGCGGCCGATGACGAGTTCGTCGCCTTCGACGCGGGCGTTGGCGAGATTGGCGATCGAGCCGACGCTCGCCCCCTCCCCGATCGAGACGAGGTCGATCGCGCCGGCGTCGACCTCGCCGATGATCGCCTCCGCGCCGATTTTCGCCCCGAGCGCGCGCAGGTAGAAGCGCATGAAGGGCGAGCCGGAGAACCATTTGATGTGGACGAGGCCCATGAAGCGCCGCGCCAGCCACCAGCGGTAATAATAGAGCCCCCAGAGCGGATAGCGCCCGGGCCGGGTGCGGCCGAGAATCGCCCATTTCGCGCCGATCGCGATCGCCACGGTGGCGACGTTGACGCACATGTAGACGAGGACCAGCGAGACGAGCTCCTCGAAAAAGCTCGCGTCCGCGCCCGTCAGCAGCATGTAGCTCACGAACACGCCGAGCCATTGCGCCGTGGTGAGCGCGAGAATGACCGGCATGGCCAGCGCCTGGCCGAGCCCGCACAAAAAACGGCGCCTGAGCGGCGGCGGCGCGAAGCTGAGGTCGGCCTGCGCCGTCGCGCGCCCCCATTTCTCGTCGAGCGCCGCGCCGATCGCGCGCAGGCTTCGCCCGGCGTAGACGTCATGCAGGGTGATGCGCGAGAGCGCCGGCGTGCGCCGCACCGCGGAAATGAAGCGCGCGGCGAGCAGCGAATGGCCGCCAAGGTCGGTGAAGAAGTCGGCGTCGAACGGAATTGGCTGCGGCGGCAGCACCTCCTTTGCGGCGGCGAGCAGCGCGGCTTCGGTCGGCGTCGCCGGCTCCTCTTGCGCCTCGTCGACGACGACGGGGGCGAGCGTCAGCGCCTTCAGCGCCTTGCGGTCGGTTTTGCCTGAGGAGAGCTTCGGCAGGCTTTCGACGCTCTCGAACCGGCTCGGCGTCATATAGGGCGGCAGGGTCTCGCGCAGCGTGGCGCGCAGGTCGCGCGGATTGAGCGTCACGCCGGCCGCCGGCACGATGAAGGCGACGAGCTGGTCGACGCCGTCGTCCGTGCGCAGCACCACCGCGGCGTTGGACACGCCGGCGACATCGCCGAGCTTCGCCTCGATCTCGCCGAGCTCGACGCGGAAGCCGCGCACCTTGACCTGGTCGTCGATGCGGCCGCGAAAGACGATCTCGCCCGCGTCGTCGACGATCGCCGCGTCGCCCGAACGATAGAGGATCGGGTCGCCATGGAGCGGGTCGAGGTCTGCGCCCGGAAAGGGGTTCGCGACGAATTTCTCGGCCGTCAGCTCGGGCCGCCTGAGATAGCCTCTCGCCACGCCCGGGCCGCCGATCAGAAGCTCGCCCTCGACGCCGCGCGGCAGCAGCTTCAGCGCCTCGTCGACCACGTAGCAGGTGTAATTGGCGACCGGCACGCCGATGGTGACGGGGACGCCCGGCTCGACCTCGCCGATGGTCGCGACCACGGTGGTCTCGGTCGGGCCGTAGGAGTTGAAGATCTTCCGGCCGGGCCGGCTCCAGCGCTGCGCCACGGAGGGCGGGCAGGCTTCGCCGCCGAGGATGATGACGCGCAGGCTCGCGGGCTCGCGCGGCATCAGGGCGAGCAGCGTCGGCACGGTGTTGAGCACGGTGACGCCGTTCGCCTCGATCAGGTCGGGCAGCTTCTCGGCCTCGCCAAGCACCTCGGCGGTCGCCACGAACAGCCGCGCCCCGACGAGATAGGGCAGCCAGATTTCCTCAAGCGACAGATCGAAGGCGACGGAGGCGCCCTGAAAGGCGACGTCGTCGGGCCCCACGCCATAAACCTCGCGCGCGGCGCGCAGATACTGGCAGATGTTGGCGTTGCTGACGACGATGCCCTTGGGCGTTCCCGTCGAGCCCGAGGTGTAGATCAGATAGGCGGGCGAGTCGCGGGTCGCGCCGAGCGCGCGCGCGTCGACCTTCGCGCCGCCGTCTCCCTCGCCGCCCTCATGGGCGAGGGCCGCCGGCGTGACGACGCGGGTCGCGCCCCCGGCAAGCCGCGGCGCGAGCTCGTCGGACGTCACGACGCAGGCGGCCTCGGCGTCGCCGAGACACACGGCGATGCGCTCGACCGGGGCGTCGGCGTCGAACGGCAGCCAGGCGGCGCCGGTCCGGGCGATGGCGATCTGCGCGATCAGCAGCTCATGGCCGCGCGCCATCCAGAGCCCGGCGACGGCGCCGGCGCGCAGGCCGAGCCGGACGAGCCCGCGCGCGAGCGCCTCGGCCCGCGCGTCGATCTCGGCGTAGGTCATGGCGCCGGCGCGGGTGGCCATGGCGACGGCGTCCGGCCGGGCGCGCGCGGTCGCGGCGAAGATCTCGCACAGAAGTTCGTCGCGGACGAGGTCGGGGCGCCTCGGTCCCCTCAGGACGGAAAGTGCGTCGGGCGCATGGACCAGCGCCGCTGCGTCGTCGGTAGAGTGCAGTGCCGCCTCCATCATGCGCGGGCGGACTCTGCCGGCTCCCGCCGCGCGGCCGCAACGACGCCCGCGGCGCGCCGCTTTGTCAAGCGCGGGTCCGGGCCTCTCCGGCGGCCGCGAAGCCGGTCCAGCCGGCTAGTCCTTGCCGAGGGCGGCGATGTCGGGCGCGGCCGGGTTCTTCATGCCGACGATGTGATAGCCGGCGTCGACATGCAGGATCTCGCCGGTGATCCCGCGCGCCATCGGCGACAGCAGGAACACGGCGCTTTCGCCGACCTCCTCGATCGTCACGGAGCGGCGCAGCGGCGCGTTATATTCGTTCCATTTCAGGATGTAGCGAAAATCGCCGATGCCCGAGGCGGCGAGCGTCTTGATCGGTCCGGCCGAGATGGCGTTGACGCGAATGTTCTTCTCGCCGAGATCGGCGGCGAGATAGCGCACGCTCGCCTCGAGCGCGGCCTTCGCCACGCCCATGACGTTGTAGTGCGGCATCCATTTCTCGGCGCCGTAATAAGTGAGCGTCAGGAGCGAGCCGCCCTCGGTCATCAGGCGCTCGGCGCGCTGGGCGAGCGCCGTGAAGGAATAGCAGGAGACCAGCAGCGTGTTCGAAAAGTTCTCGGCCGTGGTGTCGACGTAGCGTCCGGTGAGCTGGTCCTTGTCGGAAAAGGCGACGCAATGGACGATGAAGTCGAGCTTTCCCCAGAGGCGTTCGATCTCGGCGAAGACCTGCTCGACGCTCGCGGCGTCGACGACGTCGCAATGGCCGACGACGATCCCGCCGAGTTCGGCGGCGAGCGGACGCACGCGCTTTGCGAGCGACTCGCCCTGATAGGTGAAGGCGAGCTCCGCTCCGGCTTCGCGCGCCGCCTTGGCGATGCCCCAGGCGATCGAGCGGTTGTTGGCGAGGCCGAGGACAAGGCCGCGCTTGCCTGAGAGCGGTCCAGACCGGATCATGTCGTCAGTCATTGCTTCCGGTTGCGTCATTCTCGATCCGGACGTGAGGGGATGAGTGTCGCGCCGTTGGAACGGCGGCTGCGTCGCCCGCGTTTAAGGAGTATCGCGGCGTAAAGCAAGATTGCGCGCGGGCGGCGACCCAGCCAGGCTCAAGCTTGTCGGCGATCAAAATTTGTTTCGCTTCGCAAGATTTTGCGCGTCGGCTTTGCGCAAGCTTCGCAGAGGCGTATCTTAGACGATGAAGGCGTTCGTCGCGCTTCGACGGCGAAACGGGCTCATGGCGTCGTCACGAAGACGGCGCGGGGCGGGATGGAGCGTCAGGTGAGCTTGGGCGAGGATTTCGACCGCATCGACGCGAGGCTACGGCGCTGCGCCCGCGCGCTCGTCGCCGCGAGCCCGGCCGCCAATCCCGCGGCCGACCGGCTGGCCGAACATGCGCTGCGGCGCTTTCATGAGCTCAGCCCCTCGTCGTCGCAGCGGCGGCGCGAGGTCGAGGCTTACGCCCTTCTCGTCGAATCGAGCCGGACCGAGCCGCGCCTCGCCGCGCCCGGGGCCCCGTGCGCGCCGGGCGCCTTTGGCCCGGGGTCGACGGCGCAATCCCATGACGCCGACAAGGCCATGGCCGAGCCTGCGCTTACGGCGCTCGCGAGCCTGAGGCCCGAGGAGCGCGAGGCGCTGCTTCTCGTGGTCCTCGAAGGCTTCTCCTATGACGAGGCGGCGCAGATCCTGAAGATCTCTCCGCAGATTCTCGTGGTGCGCCTGCTGCGCGCCAGGGAGCGCCTGCCGACCCGCCTGCCAGAGCGCCGCGGCTCAAGAAGCGCGGCGCATCTGCGGCTTGTCAAATAACGCGCGCAAGCCGCGGCGCGGGATCGCGCCGAGCGAGCCGGGCCGTGAGCACCGATCCATGAGCGCAGAGTCATGAGCGAGGACCGGCGCGCCGTCGGCGACGAGGACCTCATGGCCTATGTCGACGGCGAATGCGACGAACCCCGGCGCCGCGCCGTCGAGGCCCATATCGCCATGAGCCCGGCGGCCGCGGCGCGCGTCGACCTGTGGCGGCTCCAGCGCAAGATCCTGCGCTCCGCCTTCGCACGCGTCGAGGCGGAGCCGCCGCCGGCCTCCGTCCTCGTGCCCTACAAGCGCCGGCCCGCGGCCGTCCCGGGTCATCCGGGCGACGCCGCCCCGGCCGGACTGACCGCGCAGGGCTGGCGCCCGCCCCATGAGGCGGCGCAACGCCCGCCGGACGACGCCCCGCCGGCCGGCCCGCCCCGGCGCCGCTGGCCGGGGCTTGCGGCGGCTTTCGTTGCGGGCGTCGGCGCGGCGCTTGGCGGCGTCGCCGGCTATGACCATCTGAGGCCGCATGTCGCCGCCCTGTCCGGCCGGCCGTCGCAAGACGATGAAAGTCTGGCGCGGCAGGCGATCGCGGCTCTGGCGCCGCCGCGCGCCGGCGGCCCCGACGCGCCCGACAATCCGGCCGTCGCGCCCGCACGCCCGAGGCCGATCGCCCCCTATCTCGCCGAATATCGGATTCTTGGGGCGCGCGCCGCATCGAGCCCGGACGCCGGGGCGCAAGACGCCTTCTGCCTGCTTTACGCGCGCGGCGACGAGCCCGCCGCCTCGCTCTGCGTGGCCCGCGACGAGCGCGCCGTCGCCAGCACGGCTGTCGCCGCGTCTGGGTTCACGCGCGTCGGCGCGCCGGGCGGCGCCGCGGCGGTGACATGGCGCCAGGCCGGAGGGCGCTACGCGCTCGCCGCGCCGACTTCGGAACAGCAGCTGCGCGACTTCGCGGCGCGCCTCAGCGCGGCCATCGCGGCCTTTGCGCTTTAGGTCATGATCCGCCCGAAGGACGCCCCGGGCGATTGCGCGACCCGGCGATCCTATTGCTGCGCGCGCCAGGACTCCAGCGCCTCGGCGATGGCCTTGTCGCCGGCTTCGCCCTTCTCGAAGGTGAGCTTGGCGATCCGCCCGTTCGCCAGCAGCATCGGCACGTCGATCCAGCCGCGTGTGCGCAGAAGCTCGACGTTGGCCGCCTCGGCCTCTCCGTTCGAGAGGCCGACGAGGAAGGTGTTGTCGGTGATCTTGACCGGCGCGCCCGCCAGCGCCTCTCCTGTGGCGCTGTCCTCACGCCGCATCTGCGGCGCGCTGATCTGCTGGATCGGCCCGAGCGCGCCGCCGTCGCCGAGGAACTCGATCTTCATCGTATGGGACGCCGGCAGGCCTTTGTCGAAATTCTTCTGCAGCGTGACGACGACTTCGAGCTTCTCCTCGGGGATTTCGATCGTGGCGCGCACCGCGTCGCTCAGCGGCGCGTCCGGCCCGGAGCTCACGTTCTCGACCTTCCAGACCACGGCGCCGAGCAGCGTTTTGAACTTGTTCGGCGCGTCCGGCGCCTCGACGAGCAGGGCCGCGCGGCGCGCGCTCTGCGTCGGCGCGGCCGCGTGCTGCGCCTCGGGCTGCGGCGCTCGCGCGGCGGGCTCGGGCGTGGCGGGCTCGGGCGCCGGCGTCGTCTCGGGCCGGGCCCCGCCGATGCGGTCGGCGAGCTTGCCCGCCGGCGCGGGCTCCGGCGCCGGCGTCTCGGTCTCGGCGCGCCGCTGCAGCTCTTCGGGACGGTCGCGCAACTGATAGGCGGCGATGGCGATCAGGAACACCAGAAGCCCGACGACGAAGCCGGCCAGCCACAGGCGGCGCGGCGCGGCCTCCGCTACATGCGGCGTCGGGGCCACGGGGCGTGGGCTTTCGGCCCGGGGCCGCGCGGCGGCGGGGCTTGCGCCCGCGACAGACGGCGCGGCCGCCCCGGCCGGAGCGCCGCCGTCGACCCCGGGCGGCGCCGGAGTCCCGGCCGCGTCGGGCCGACGCGCCTCGGATTCCGGGGCCTCGGCCTGCGGCGGCGCGAATGTT